>DATHOK010000001.1:0-3638 GCA_035484995.1 Verrucomicrobiia bacterium
ACGGCCTGCAGTTCGTATTCAGCCTGTGCGGTTGCGCTTCGAGCTTCCAGCACATCCGGAAGAGTCGCGAGCCCATTTTTCAATCGCTCTTCCGCGGATTGTTGCACGACCTGTGCGTTGGACAGACTTGCTCGGGCGGCGTCCTCCTGACCTGAGGCATTTAGAAGCTGATAGTAGGCTTGCTCGATCTCGTAAATGACTCTGCGGTGTGTGTCATTGAACTCGAAGTTGGCCGCCAGGACTTCCGCTTTGGCGGCATCGATTCGGCCTGCCCTTGCGCCAAAGTCAAAGACCGTGTAGTTGAGATCCAATGCACCCTGAAAGTCCTGAAAGGTTTGGCGGTAATAACGAGTTCCGAGATAAGTTTCCTGCCGGCTGGTTTGGGAAAGTGCTGCAGCTGCTAGGGTGGGAAACAATTCGCTGCGCGCGACGCCTAGAGCCGCAGCTTGTGCTCGGGCGCGTTCCCAGGCGAGCTGTGTCTCGGGATTGTGGGTTTCCGCCAGGTCGATCAACTCGGCCAAGGAGTAGTTCTTGATCGGATCGATGCTGAAACTGGACTCTCGAGAGTTCTTCGCATCCGCTTCGATTCTTTGCTCGCCGACACCATGCCACGGGTGATCGGGCGAAACCGGCGCGTTCTGTGCAAGAGCACAGCTTTCAAAGAGCCAAAGAACGCACAACATTGTCGTGTGCGCGCGAATTCTCCCTGTTGGTAGTAGAGATAGCGCGGCTCGCATTGGATTCGGGCCGCTATCTCTTGCAAGGATTGGCAACTGATGTTCCATTCTGTTCAGCGCCAGAGATTTGTATCGGCGAGATCGATCAGCTCGTCGCCGTGCCCGCTGAGAACTGCCTTGAGCGCAAACAGGCCAAAACCCTTTGCCTGTTCAAGCGTTATAGTCGGCGGCATCGAGAGTTCGTGACGACTGACTGGAACTTCAAGCAAAGCGGGGCCGTCATACTCCAAAGCTGCCGCTATCATCGGCCGGACTTTATCTGGCGTCTCAGCTTTCAAACCCAAGATACCGGCGGCCTCGGCCAATTTTGCAAAGTCTGGGTTCTCGAGATTCGTTCCAAAATCAACAAGGCCTGCCGCCTTCATTTCGAGCTCAACAAAGGCGAGCGAATCGTTCTTGAAGACCACAACTTTGACTGGAGCTTTTAGTTGTCGAAGTGAAAGCAGATCGCCCATGAGCATGGCAAGCCCGCCGTCGCCAGACAGCGTCACAACTTGCCGGCCGGGATGACTTACTTGCGCACCGATGGCTTGCGGCAGAGCATTCGCCATCGATCCATGGTTAAAGGAGCCCAACAGCCGGCGCCTGCCATTCATTGTTAGGTAGCGGGCGGCCCAAATCGTCGGCGTGCCCACATCGCAGGAGAAAATCGCGTCATCCGCCGCGAACTCGTCGAGTGTTCTCACGACATATTGCGGGTGGACCATCTCCCACGATCCCGGAACGGCGAGATCGTCGAGACCCTTGCGCGCTTTCGCGTATTGTTCGAGTGAAGCCTTTAGATGCTTGTCGCTTTCGTTCTGTGTCAGCTTTGGAAGGAGGGCTCTAAGCGTCGCCTTTGTGTCCCCGACGAATCCATAATCGACCTTGGTACGCCGCCCTAGTTGCTCTCCACGGATATCGATCTGAACGATCCTGGTGTCTTTTGGGAAAAACTGTTGATAAGGGAAATCGGTCCCGATCATTAATAGTAGGTCGCAGTTCATCATCGCGTAATAGCCGGACGAGAATCCCAACAGGCCCGTCATCCCGACGTCGAAGGGGTTGTTGTACTCGATGAATTCCTTCCCGCGCATCGCATGAACAATCGGAGAGTTCAATTTCCCGGCCAGGGTAATCAATTCCGCATGAGCACCCGCGCAGCCAGCCCCAGCCAGAATCGTGATTTTCTTCGATCCACTGAGAAGGTCTGCCAGAGTGTCGATCTCTTCGTCCGAAGGACGCACTGTGGGTTGTGGCGGCGGAAAGAGAAGCCGTGGCGAGGCGACAGTCGCTTCCTCGAGGGCGACGTCTCCGGGGATCACGACCACCGCAACGCCTCGACGGGAGATTGCCGTCTGTATTGCAATTTCCAAGACGCGAGGCATTTGCTCGGGATGCGACACCACTTCGCAATAATCGCTGCACTGCGCAAACAGATGCTCTGGATGCGTTTCCTGAAAATATCCGCTGCCGATTTCACCACTGGGAATTTGTGCAGCAATCGCGAGCACTGGTACCCGGCTTCGGTGACAGTCGTAGAGTCCGTTGATCAGATGTAAGTTGCCAGGTCCGCAGCTCCCCGCGCAGACTGAAAGTTGCCCTGTAAGGTGCGCTTCCGCGCCAGCGGCAAACGCCGCGACCTCTTCGTGGCGTAGGTGAATCCACTGGAGCTGCTCCTGTGAACGTATTGCATCAGTAAAACCGTTGAGCGAGTCGCCGGAGACACCGTAAACTCTCTTAACGCCCGCCTCCAAGAGGACATCTACCATCAGTTCCGCAACTTTCTTCGCCATATCGTTACTCCACCGTTCAAAAGCTGAGTGCGTGAAACAATTCCAGGTCAATCACGAACGCCGCCATTTCGTTGGATCGGTATTAGGGGCGGCGGAAAAGGGAGGCAGATACGGCCGATCATGCAATCGGATTCTCTTCGAACAATCGGGCGACCATCGCCGAGTCGAGATAGGCGCGAACTCGCACGATCAATCCGTCCCGGAAATAAACTACCCAGCAATAACGATTGTCGAAGCGCATGCCGTTCTTCGCCGTTGCCAGAGAATGAAGTTCGACTACCGCCTCGTCGTCCTTAACGATCAAATTCTCCACATGAAGCTGCGCGCCCTGCGGAAGGACCTGAGCCAGCTTGGCGAAAGTGCCTTCGATAAAGGCTCTCTTGCTAAGGTAGTGAGCAGCGAGCGGATGGGTCCCTTCCACAATCCAGTCCACGTTGTCGGACACATGTTCGAAGAACGCGGCGCCGTCGCCGTTTTCAAGCCCCTTAAAGATTTCGCGAACCCGGTCGGATGTAATTGCCATTTGAATCTCTCCTTTTGTCTTGCGATTTGTATTTGTGATCTGTCTTCTGCAGTTTTTTAGGCTGCCTTCGATGACGATGTCGTCTTGCTGGCTACCCTGATTGAACCGAGCAGTTTCATCAAGTCCCTCACCTGGATGTTTTCCACCGAACGTACGGCATTCTTGATCTCGCCAGATAGCCCTTCGTCGATGCGGCCGGCCACAAGCGTGTCAAACTTCTGAACAGCCTCTTCCCATGTGAACGGGTGGGAGGCGAGGCCCGGGTAGTCCTGGACTTCATGCTCAACCACTTTTCCGTCCTGCAGCCGGACAGTGATCTTGGCAGGCATCTTTTTCGGATATTGTTCCGTGAACTCATGGTTCGGCTGGACCGACACTTTCTTCAGTAGCGCCTGGACGTCGGGTTTGATGATGCGCTCCGGATTGAATTGCGCAGGCATTACATCGCCGTCGATCAGGGCCACCGCAAGCAGATACGGAAGGCTGTGATCCGCCTGTTCCTTTGTACGAATGACCTTGTCGACGCCGTAAAGCCCGCCGCCGGCGAAGTCATAGGCGAGTTGGAATACTTCTGCCTCAATCGAGGTAACCTTTTCAGGATCG
>DATHOK010000002.1:0-30698 GCA_035484995.1 Verrucomicrobiia bacterium
GATCCTTCGGCTTCGCTCAGCGCAGGCTCGCGAATGCGCCCGTCCCCACATGAGCTTCTCCTCACGTGACCCTTCCCGGGCCCCTAGTTGCTGACTGGCTTGGTATTTGTAAGACTGTGTTGGGCTCATCGACTTGATGGCAAATCCCGTTTCTCCTGCATCAGTGGAAAACCAGCGTGGGCGCGGGTCCAAAGTGGCTTACTGGGCGCTGGCGGCGGTGTTTCTCGCGGTTTACGTTGGGTCGATGTTCACCCCGGGGCTGCTGGATGACGCTGACAGCACGCACGCAGAAGCGGCGCGCGAGATGGTGGTGACGGGAGACTACGTCACGCTGCACATCAACGGAGTCCGGTATCTGGAAAAGCCGCCGCTGCCATATTGGCTGGTCGCGATCTGCTACAAGGTCCTGGGAGTGAACGAGTTCAGTACGCGGCTGCCGATGGTGTTGTCGGTAATGCTGCTGGGAGTGTTGGCGTTTTGCTGGGGGCGTCGCGCGTTCGGGGAGCGGACCGGGATTTATGCCGGTTTGTTCGTCTTCACCTGTGCGGGCGTGTATCTGTTTACGCGAGTTCTCATCCCGGACGTGCTGTTGAGCCTGCTGATTGCGGCGGCTCTGTACTTTTTCCTCACTGCGTTGGAGCCGGATGCTGCGCCCTGGAGATGGTACGCCGGATACGCGATGATGGCGTTGGGCGTGCTAACCAAGGGACTGATCGCACTGGTGTTTCCCTGCGGAGCGGCATTTTTCTTTCTGCTGGTTACAGGAGAATGGCGGCGCTGGCGGGAGTTTCGTTTTCTTTCAGGACTGGCATTATTTCTGGCGATCGCTGCACCGTGGCACATTCTGGCGGGCTTGCGGAATCCAGGGACGGCGGACCATCATGGTTTTTTCTGGTTTTATTTCGTGAACGAACACTACTTGAGATTCCTGGGCAAGCGGTACCCGCGGGATTACAGCAAACTTCCCGCGACGTTGTTTTGGACGCTGCATCTGGTGTGGTTGTTCCCGTGGAGTCTGTATGTGCCGGCGGCGGTGACGACTGCTGTGGGAGCGTGGCGGAGCTGGCGCGCCAGTCCGGGACGAGTCCAGAGTGGAGAGCGGCGGCTGAGCGACTTTGCTTCGCGGACTCAGCTGCTGTGCTGGATTTGGGCGGGAGTGGTGCTTGTCTTTTTTGCCCTGTCGACCAACCAGGAGTACTACACCTTCCCTGCATATTTGCCACTTTTGTTGTTGCTAGCGGATGGCGTGGCACAGTGCGAGCGGACGGAGTGTGAAGGCAGAGTGCGTGCGGGTTGGCTGACAACCTCCGCTGGCCTTCTGGCGGTGATTGGAGTCGCAGTCAGCACCGCACTATTGATCGGGCTGTGGAAGTCGCGGAATCTGCCGTTCGAGCCGGACATCGGAAATGTGCTGGGCAAGCAGGATTTGGACGCGTACCAGCTTTCGATGTCGCATATTCTCGATTTGAGCTATGCGTCGTTTGCCGCGCTGCGGCTTCCGGCGGCGCTGGCCGCGGTGGTGCTGCTGGTGGCTCCGTTCACATCGTTTATTCTGCGCGTGTTCCGGCGGCACTGTTCTGCGACCTGGGTTCTGGGAGCGGGATTTGCGGTCTTCCTGGTAGCGGCGCACATCGCCCTTGGGCGGTTTGGTCCATATCTTTCTTCGAAGCAGTTGGCGCAGGAAATCGGGGTGCGGGCGCGGCCGGAAGATAAGGTGATGATTTATGGCGATCAGGCCTTTGGGTCTTCGTTGCTCTTTTATCTACAGCGGGCGATCGATCTGGTGGAGGGACGCACGACTTCGATGTGGTTCGGTTCGACCTTTGCTGATGCGCCGAAAATTTACTTGAGCGATGCGGATTTGCAGCGGGACTGGGCGGGGAGCGGACGAGTGTTTCTGTTCGTGCCTCCATATGAAAAAGCAAGAGTCGATGAACTTTTGCCGGCGAAGTTTGTCATCGCGGAGCTTTCCGGCAAATACGTGTACAGTAACCAGCCGTAAAAAGGGCTGTTTCCAAACATTTCAAGTGAGGTCAATCGATGAAGAAAAAGCTGCTGTTAGTCTTTGGCGCGGTCGCCTTGCTTACGATTGGTGGAATCGTGATCGGGGGCGCGAAGGCGCAGTCGGATGCGGCTAAGGTTGCGAATGCCGCCGGAACGAAAAAGGCGGAGGAGCAGTTCAAGAACATTCAGGCGCTCAAGGGAGTTCCGGCGGATCAGGTGCTCCCGGCGATGCAGTTCATCACGGCGTCACTGGGGGTGGAGTGCCAGTTTTGCCATGTGGAGGGCGCGTTTGAGAAGGACGACAAGAAAACGAAGCAGACCGCGCGGAAGATGATGGAGATGATGTTTGCTATTAATAAGGATAACTTCGAGGGACATCGCGAGGTGACTTGCTATTCCTGCCATCGGGGCAGCGCCACTCCGGTCGGGACGCCGTTGGTGATGGCGGAAGTGCCGATGGGCATGGGTGAAGCAAAGAAGGTTGAGGAAGCGAACGGCCCAGAGGCGGGAAAGGAAGCGAGCGGGCCGCCGGCTGATCAGTTCCTCGATAAGTATTTGCAAGCTGTTGGAGGCGCCACTGCAGTTGAGAAAGTTACAAGCCGGGCGATGAAAGGGACGATCACCTTCGGTGACAGGAATATCCCGATCGATATTTTCTCGAAGGATCCAGACAAACGAGTGTCGTTCACGCACACGCCAGACGGAGACAGCGTGACGGCGTTCGACGGGCACGAGGGCTGGTTGGGGATTCCAGGGCATGCAGTGCGGGAAATGCACGGACCCGATATCGATGGCGCTTCGATGGATGCGGATCTTCACTTTGCGGCGCACCTGAAGGAGATGTTTACCAAGGTGGAGGCGTCGGGCATGGAGAAGATAGGCGAGCGCGACGCGTATCTGGTAATTGGGCAGCGCGATGGTAAAACGCCGCTGCGACTGTATTTCGACGGGCAATCCGGGCTGCTGGTGCGGCTGGTTCGGTATGGAGAGACGCCGCTGGGGCTGTTGCCCACCCAGATCGATTATGCGGATTACCGGGACGCGGGCGGGGTGAAGATTCCATTCCGCTGGACGCTGGCGCGGCCAGGCGGCCGGTTCACGATTCAGATCGGCGAAGTGAAGGAGAATGTTCCGGTGGAAGATGCGAAGTTTGCCAAGCCGGCAGCGCCTTCGGGAGAGCAAAAGGGACCGGCGAAGTGAACGCTTTGTACTACTTCGTTGTGCATAATAAATCCTGATAGGAAGGATAAATAGTTTCGATTTCCGTGAAGCGGCGGCAGACGATAGAGTGAGCGCGTGCTGGTTTGAGCTCGAATCGGCTGCCTAGATTGAGGCAAAAGTGCCCTTCACGGGGAAACGACTGTTTAGAACAACATCATGACCAAGGTTGAGGCAGTCATCCAAAACTCCAAGCTGGAGGCGGTGAAGAGCGCGCTGCAGGAGATTGGCGTCGAGGGCATGACGGTGATCGAGGTCCGTGGGCACGGGCGACAGAAGGGGCATACGGAGGTCTACCGCGGCCGCGAGTACAGTGTAGACCTCATCCCGAAGACGAAGCTGGAGATGGTGCTGGCGGACACAATGGTCGAAAAGGCAGTGCAGGCCATATTGGTGGCGGCGCGGACGGGGAAGATCGGCGACGGGAAAATTTTCCTGTCGCGCGTGGATGATGCGATACGGATCCGCAATGAGGAACGGGGTGAGGGAGCTTTGTAAGAGAGCCGTCTAAGTAAGGATCGCAGCCAGGCTGAAGAAACGGGAACATTCTGGACTCGATCGGGCAGCATCGGCGCCATGTCACCAGCCCTCTCCTAAACGACATGCGACGCAACAGCAGCGAGCTTTCGATTCGACATGCATCGATGGTTGATTCATTGACACATGGTCATGACGGCAGCGTCTTCACTGATCAGTGAACTGCGGGGTTCTCTCATCGAGGAGTCGGCGCGGATCGCGCGGGACTTCGCGGCTATTGGAGACGGGCGTGCCGCGGTTGCACAGCGGACACGTCTCGTCGAAGATATTCTCAAGCGGCTGTGGCAAGACCTGGTGTCAGCCGACCTGACGGATCCGAGGGACTTCACGCTGGTCGCGACCGGAGGATTCGGGCGGGGCTGGCTGTTTCCTTTTTCTGACATCGATCTTCTCTTCTTACATGCCGACCGCCGGGGTGAGGAAGCCCACAAAGAGCAGATTCGGCGGTTCTCGCAGGAGTTGTGGGATCTGAAGCTCAAGTTGAGCCCGGCATCGCGGACGCTGGCGGAATGTGATCGGTTCGATCCGAACAATACCGAATTCACCATCTCTCTTCTGGATTGCCGTTATCTGACAGGTGACCGCGGGTTATTCGCGCGGCTGCGCGACAAAGTAATCCCGAAGCTCGTAATGCGGGAAGCGAAGCCCTTGCTGCAAGGGTTAGCCGAGGTCACGCGGGAGCGGCATGGAAAATTCGGACAGACCGTGTTTCATCTGGAGCCGAATTTGAAGGAAACGCCGGGCGGACTGCGCGATTACAACGTGGCCTGCTGGTTAGCGTTGATCTCCGCCATGGGCAAACTGGGCGACTGGCCGCACGCGAGCTCGCTGCGGGCGCCGGTGAGGAAGCAGCTGGATGCAGCGCTGGAATTCCTGATGGCGACGCGGTGTTTTCTGCATTTCCGCCACGGGCGTGACGATAACTCGCTCAGCTGGGAAGCCCAGGACGAAGCCGCCGCGAGGAAGATTGGGGCTGCGGATGCGGAGGAACTTACCGCTGCGGATTGGATGCGGAGTTACTTCGGGCATGCCCGTGCGGTGCAGCGCACGGTAATGCAGTTGCAAGAGGAGATTCCGGAAGCGTGGTCTTCGCTGCGACGGCAATTCCAGGGCTGGCGTTCGCGGCCGGCAAGTCCCGATTTTTCCGTGGTGGATGGACTGATTTTTCTGCAGCAGTCGTCTTCGCTGCGGGATCCTGAGATGCTGCTGCGGCTGTTTCATTTTATGGCGCATCACGGACTGAAATTGAGTGCGACCACAGAGCACAGGATCGAGCAGGAGCTGCCTGCCCTGGCAGTGACTCCGCCGCGCGGGGCGGAACTCTGGCTCTATCTGCAGGAGACGCTTCTGCAGCCTCACGCCGCGGAGGCGCTGCGCGCCATGCATTCGCTGCGGCTGCTCACATTGCTATTGCCGGAACTGAAGCCCATTGATTCGCTAGTGGTGCGAGATTTTTATCATCGTTTCACCGTGGACGAGCACTCGATCCTCGCGATTGAGAGTCTGCACCGGTTGAAAGAATCAAGATCCGAATGGGACAGGCGATACGCGGAGTTGCTGGGAGAGCTCGAAGATCCGGAATTGCTTTATCTGGCGCTGTTACTGCACGACACAGGGAAAGGTACGCCTGGCGGCAATCATGTGGAGGCGAGCCTGGAGATTGCCGGTCGATGCCTGGACCGGCTCGACGTCGATGCCGGAGAACGTGCGGCGGTGCTGTTTCTGATCGGAAACCATTTGGAAATGTCGGCGCAGTTGCGGCGGGACATTTTCAATCCGGAGACGGTGGCCGCTTTTGCGGACAAAATGGGCACGCCGGAACGGCTGAAGATGCTGTGCCTGCTGACGTATGCGGATATCAAGGCGGTAAATCCAGAGGCGCTGACCCCATGGAAGGCGGAAAATGTTTGGCAGCTCTACATTGGCGCGGCCAACTATCTGAATCGCAGCGCGGACCAGCGGGTGCACGATGCGAACGGAGAAAAACTAGCGCGGCTGCGAAGCCTGGCTCCGGTGATGAGCGCGAAGTTCAAGGAGTTTGTGGAGGGGTTTCCGCAGAGATACTTGCGCGTGTATTCGGCTGAAGAAGTGATACGGCACATGGAAATGGCGGAGGAGTTTGGCCACGATCCGGTGCAGGTGGATTTGAAGCGGGGGCGGCACTGGTATGAGCTGACGCTGGTCACAAAGGATCGAGCGTCGCTGTTTGCGACTTTAACCGGAGTGCTGGCGGCGTGGGGGATGAACATCGTAAAGGCCCATGCCTTTTCAAACCAGGCCGGAACCGTGGTGGACACGCTTTATTTTACTGATCGATTTCGCACTCTCGAATTGAACATGTCGGAGTGGGAGCGGTTCAAGCAGAGCGTTGCCGCGGTTTTGACGGGGGCGGCGGATTTGGACAAGATGCTGCGCGATCGGCAACGCAGCGAGAAGAGCGCCCGTGTCAAAGTTGTGGTAGAGACCAGGATTGATTTTGACGACAATTGTTCCTCGACGAGCACGCTATTGCAGGTGATCGCGCAGGATAGGCCGCGGTTGCTGCACCGCATCAGTTCGTGCCTCTCGCATCAGAAATGCAATATTGAAATTGCCTTGATCGACACCGAGGGCCAAATGGCGATCGACACGTTTTATTTGACCTCAGAGGGAAAGAAGCTCACGGCGGAGATCCAAAAGAAAGTGGAGAAGGCGTTGGTGAGTGAGTTGAAGAGTCTGGAACTTGGCGGCTGATCCGAAGCGTGCCTACCTGAGCCGTCCTACCAATTCTTGGAAGAGAAATCGTCGGAGCCGTCGATCTTGTCCCAATCGGACCCGGCACTGTCGTCACGCGTCTGATTGCGTTTGCGATAGCAAACGAAAATCAGGCCGATAGTCATGAAAGTTGGCGGTGCGATCAGGATCAGGATGCCGCTCTTTAGCGCTTGGATCATTCGAGAGCCCGACGCCGCAGCTTGGGTATAACACAGAGCGCAGCTCTGGGCGAATGCTGGCGCGGGGGCCAGAAGGATAATCAGCCCCGCCAGTGCTACGCATCCCAGCGAGAGTGGTTTCCAGCGCTTCATGGTTGTTTTGGCTACTTTGCCCATGGTACACCGCTGGTGAGCCGGAAGCTATCCGTCCAGCCATATTGCATGGCGAGCAGGACAAAGACGGTGAAGATTCCGACAAACCACAGTAAGCCGCGATTTTGCGCCAAATGCATAAAGAACAACAAGGCCAAGGCAGCCTCAATTACCGCTACCGAAAGCATGCGAACGAACATGTCGGACGCGCTAATGTTCTGGTAGGCGATAACGAACTGTAGCCCGGCCAGGGCCAGGATGCAGACGAAGACGATCAGATCCTTCGTCATTCCGCCACTCTTATGGGTTGCGTCGGTAGTCATGGAGATTCGCTCCTGCGTTTGTGCGTTTTAGTGGGACAGATTCAAAAGATAGACCAGCGGCACGACAAACATCCAAACCAGGTCCACGAAGTGCCAGTAGAGTCCTGTGATCTCGAGGTCATCGGCGTTGTAGCGGCCGCCCCGGTAACGCAGACCCACGGCGATGAGAGCAACTACGCCACCGGTTACGTGCAGCAGGTGCAGGCCGGTGATGCTGAAAAACAGCGAACTGAACAGGGGCGTGCCCCAGGGATTGTGGAACAGCGTGGCGCCTTCTCCGATCAGGCCTATCCATTCCCGCAGGTGGAGCGCGGCGAACATGATTCCGCAAACCGCCGTAATCATAGTCCAGCGGAAGGCTTTGGCCTTGTCACCCATCCAGGCGTGGCGTTCTGCGATGAGCATGGTCAAGCTGCTGGTGAGCAGAACGAGCGTCATCACTAATACGTTCGAGATACTGTGAAAGGGTCGTGGCCAGTCGGGAGTGGCGTTGCGTATGAATCCGTAGGCGACCAGGCAACCGGCAAAGGTCGCTGTGTCTGCGATGATGAAAAGCCACATTGCCATTTTCTTGGCTGCGACCGAGAATGTGGGCGCGGTCATTAACTCCGTGGCATCGGTTCGCGACACCTGACCGTGAATTGAGAGATCGGCTTGACTCACGTTGCCTCCTACCTTTGACTGTTTCGAGCGTCGTTGCTCAGAGCTTCATCCAAAGCAGCAAAAGCAGATACACCCACAGCACACCCATGAAATGCCAGTAACGAGAAGTGGCGTCCAGAGTGCTTCTTCGCAGGACGGATTTATTCAGTTTCGCGATCACCCGGACCAGACCGCCCAACCCTCCGAACACGTGGAGAGCGTGAGCGACAGTCAGTACATAGAAAAACGAGTAGCTGATGTTTGTGGCGAGGCCGAACCCTTGGGATTTGAGTTGTATCCAAGCAAAGGTCTGTCCGGCAACAAACAGCAATCCGAGAAACAGAGTGATATACAGCCAGCGTGCGGGATTCTCTTGTGGGCTAACTTTGCCTGCCAAGGTGCCGCCCATAAAGGCCGCAATCCTGCGGCGCGCTATTTCGAGCGTGAAGCTGCTGGCAACGATAACGAGCGTGTTCAGGTAAAGCACTGGAGGTAAAGTGATGTGCACCAAAGGCGCAGTTCCCTGACGAACAATCAAGGCGCTGGTGAAGGCGGCAAAACTCATGGTGATGGCCGCCAAGCCTACCCAGATTCCAGTGCTCGCGGGGGGAGGGGAAGAATCCTTAACGCGGCGCAAGTCGCCATCGGTGGAAACGGGATTGCGCCAGCCTCCGTTGCCCGAGCCCTGGCCCGGCAGGCGGTCTATCTCGATTTTCGGCGGTTCGTGGACTGTGGTTGCCATACTGCTACTCTCCTGCGGTAAGGAGCGAGCCTAACGCGCGATTATTGGGTCGCAAAAAGCGCGACCCTTCGCGCGGCTCGCCCAGATCCCTCGCTGCGCAAAAAAGTCAGCTCAGGATGACAAGCTTCTCGATTACTTCTCTTCGTCCGGGCTATGAACGCTCTCCGGCGAGGTCTGCATGATGTAGTCGGCGCTTGCACCCTCGACGCTGTACTGATAAGGATCGTGAAAAACTACAGGCATCTTGTCGCCAAAATTGTTGTGGGGCGGCGGTGTGGCTGTGCTCCATTCGAGCGACGTGCCTTCCCACGGGTTGTCATTCGGAGCGTGCGCGCCCCAGAACCGGCTGTGAATCAGGTTGTACAGGAAAATCAGCTGGGCAAGCCCTGTGAACAGCGCCGCCACCGTGATGAACTTGTGAACCGGGATTAGCGGGATAAGGTAATCGTCGGTGAAAGCCTGGTAGCGGCGCACATTGCCGGCGATTCCCAGGTAGTGGAACGGCATGAAGATGCAGTAGGCACCCACGAAGCTCATCCAGAAGTGAACCTTGCCCAGAGTCTCATTCATCATGCGGCCAGTCATCTTCGGAAACCAGAAGTAGGTTCCAGCGAAGATGCCGAACATGGCCGCGACGCCCATTACAAGATGGAAGTGGCCAACCACAAAATAAGTGGCGTGCAGCATGATGTCGATGGACGGCTGAGCCAGGAAAAATCCGCTGACGCCGCCGCTGATGAACATGGAAATGAACCCCAGAGCGAATAGCGAGGCCGCGTTGATCCGCAACTTGGAGCCATAGAGGCTACCCAGCCAGATCAGCACTACGATGGTAGAGGGAATAGTGATTACCAACGTTGGGAACGAGAAGGCCAGCGAAGACACGGGATTCATCCCGCTGACGAACATGTGATGGCCGTACACCATGTAGCTGAGGACGGCAAGGGATCCCATGGAATAGATGAGTACACGGTGACTGAGCATGGGCCGGCGCATGTTCGTGATGAGAACGTGTGAAACAATGCCCATGCCGGGGACGATGGCGATGTAGACCTCAGGATGGCCGAAGAACCAGAACAGGTGCTGCCAGAGCAGAGTCGATCCGCCGGAATGCGGCAACATCTGATCGTTGATCACTAGATTCGAGGCCACGAAGAAGCTGGTTCCGGCAACGTGATCGAGAATGAGCAGGATGCAGGCGGGCATGAGCACGGCAAACGCCGTCAAGCCCATGATCGAAGTAATAAACCAGGCCCATGCGCTGAGCGGGAGCCGCATCAGGGACATGCCTTTGCAGCGCATGTCGAGGGTGGTGGTGATGAAGTTCAGCGAACCGAGCAACTGGCCAATGCAGAAAAGACCAATCGAAATCGCCCAGAGAATCACGCCCCAACCCTCACCCGGACCGCCCGCGGAACCGATCGCGCTCAGTGGGGCATACTGCGTCCAGCCACCGAGGGTGGGCCCATCACTGACAAAGAACGAGGCTACGATCGGCAAGAAGGCCGTGAAGGTGACCCAGAACGACATCATGTTGAAATGGGGGAACGGCATATCTTCGGCGCCGGTTTGAATGGGGAGAAAGAAATTGCCGAAGGCTGCGAAGGGGGCGGTGGTGAGCACGAAGAAGACCATGATGGTGCCGTGCATGGTCATCAGTTGGAGATAGTACTCCGGCGTCATTACGTCACCGGGCGCTCCGTTCTTCGAGAGCAAGTGCAGTCCGGGGATGGCGAAACTGCCGAACCCCAGATGGAGGCGCATGAGCCAGGAAAGGAACATTCCGAAGAAGGCAGCGACCAAGGCCAGCGCGTAATACTGCTTGCCGATGACTTTATGATCAGTACTGAAGATGTGCTTCCGAATGAAGCTAGTCGGGGCTCCATGACCCACTGCATGTGCGGACATGTCGTGCATTGTGCTCACCTCAAGCCAGATGTTTGGGCCACATCGTGCGCAATTCAGCGCTACTGCAGAGCTGCCTGCTGCTTAATCCAGTTGTCGTAATCTTCCTGAGACTTTACTTCGAGATAGGCCTTCATGTTGTAGTGTCCCAGGCCGCAAAGCTGGGTGCAGACGATTTCGTACTTTCCGATTTTCGTTGCTGTGAAATGAATCGAGACATCCAGGCCCGGGACGAAATCCTGCTGGACGCGCAGTTCCGGGACATAGAAGGAATGGCCCACATCCTTCGAATGCATGAGCAAGTGGATCTCGCGGTTCACGGGGATGGCCATCTCCGCGGCGACGATATCGTCTTTGGAATCCTGGTCGTGCGTAGTATCGAGGCCGAAGAAATTGGCGTTAGCCTCGCTGATCTGGTCGGGGTGAATTGGGCCGAAGGTTCCGTCCGGGCCGGGATAGCGGAAATAAAATGCAAATTGTCCCGCCTGCACCTGGACCGGCAGCGCGTCGGCAGCCGGAGGCGTGAAATAGACGCTGGCCCAGGCCTTTACGCCGAAAACACCCAAAGCCAAACACTCAGTGCCTACCAACAGGAACGCGGCGATTACCAATCCCGCAGCGCCGCCGGGGAAACGCTTAATTTTGTCACTGGGCTTATGGTTGGAAAACTTCCAGATGAAAAAGGCCAGCAGGAGCTGAGAGGCCAGGAATGAAACACCGGCTTCCAGCATCGTATCGGCATACTGTTCGTCAATCAGATGACCATGGGTGGAGATGTCGGGCGGCATCGGCCACATATGCATCACGATGGGAATCGCCGAAGCAATTGCGATCACAACGATCGTCACCGCGAATATTTTCGCCATATCGTCCGCCTTTAGCCGGAAATCCGGCCTCCATGATCGAATCGCCGCAAGAACTTGATTGCGGCGATTCGGTTCTTCATGCAGTGAACCTGCAGGTATCTCTGTCTCTACTTCTGCTCCCCTTACTTCGCCTTGAAAGTGAAGTCGGCGGTTGCCGAGCCCCCAGCGGCGACTGTCACCTTTTGCGTCATGGTACCGGCGGCTTCCTGCCACGCCGTTACCGTGTAGCTTCCCGGCGGCACGTTATTGATGGTGTAGGCGCCGTTGGCATCGGTAGTTGCGTAGGGCCCTTTGACCACAGCGAAATAACCGTGCATCCAGGGATGGATGTTGCACTTTACATCGATAAACTCGGGAGCCTTCCAGCTCTTCTCGACCGGCGGCGCACCCGGCGGCTGCGACTGGTTCCACGGGATATTACCGGTCATCGGGTTGGGATTCGGGTGAATGTTGTGAGCCGTCTGATCGCTGGTTTGAACTTTGAAAGTCTCACCCACATCCATAGCCAGCACGTGCGGCGTGTACATGCAGTTCTTTTGATCGAATACCGGGACTGCGGTCGTTACCTGGGCCGGTCCGCTCCAGTCAGAAATGTAAAGAACCACATTCTCCATTCCTCCGTTGGCGCCGACAACATAAGTTTCGAGGTGACCGGGATCGGTAGCGTGGGCTTTAGAGCAGTAAGGGTCCTTCGACATGTCGATGCCCTTCATGTGGGGAGCCGGACCGTCGAGTTTGACCGTCCCGGTAATCTTGCCTTCTCCGGCAGCGCTGACTCTCTGACTCAAAGTCAACGCCGCGCAGGCTGCCAAAACTACCAGCGATAGTACTACCGCGAGATTGTATCGATTTCTCATAGAAAGTCTCTCCTTAAAGAACTACGAAGGCGAACATGGTTGCGATTGCCCTCAGCCTCTATTGTTGCGCCACCGGGGCGTTGGGATCAACCGGCTTCAGGCCGAGCCCCCTTGCGATTTCCTTTTCCTTGCTCTTCTGAGCCATAAATGTTCGAAGATAGAAGACCAAATCCCACGCCTCCTCGGGTTTGATGTTATCGGCGAACGAAGGCATTGGAGTTCCATCCAAGCCGGTCATGAAGATCCGATAAATATCCTGGTCGGTGTCGCCGCACTTCGGCCGCGATCCGTCTGTGAAGTTGAAAGGCGCGATCGGACGGCCGAGATCATCCTGGAGCGTCGAAGCAGAGGGACCGTTGGCCATACCCTGCACGCCATGGCACTTCCAGCACTGCACGCGGGCGAACACATCGCGCCCGGCCTTGATGCGCTCGGGCGTGACTTCGGGCTCGGGAGGAATTGTGATAGGCGTTCCCGGTTTTTCGTTCGCCCAACGTGGAGAAAAGTGCTTAACCCAGGCGACGAGATCGGCGCGCTCCTGCTTGGTCAACGTGTTCCATTGCGGCATGTTCGAACGGTCGAAGCCGCGAGTGATGGCGTCGAAAAGATCCTGATCGGTGGGCAGGGTGCCGGTCGGAGTGGAGCGGCACTTGAAGATGCCCAACTGGAAGTCGCGTGGCTGTTGGTACATGGGAGGCAGCATCCAGACAGCGTTTTCGCCATTTCCGTCTCCCAGCGGGCCATGGCAGCCGACACAGTAGCGGCGGTAGGGCAGTGCGGCATCTTTGGCGTGACCGGTAATGTTTCCGACGTGACTTTCCGCACCGATACGCGTCTGTATGTCGGATGTCGTGAGCTGCGCCGAGGAAGTCGACGGAAACGCCAAAAGGGCAGCCGAGCTGAGCAAAAGCGTCCAATTCTGCAATCGTGTCCGCATGTCATCCTCTCTAGAAGTCGAAGTCAAGTCCCATCAGAATTTCGCTGGTGTTGAGGTTGGTGAGCACCCCGGGGGTAAGACTTGGTCCCGTGCCGTCCTGGTGCAGCCAGTTGTATTCGTTATGCCAGGCTAGGCCGGCACGGCTAGTCATGAACGGGTTGTAGCGGAAGCCGATGGTGTAAGTTGAGATGTTGCCGAGGTTCGAAGGCATGGGGCCTGTGAATCCGTTGGGTCCGGTGACCCCAACGCCGTATCCTGACCCGTTGGCCTGTTGCGACATTTTCTCAAACTCATACCGGCCGATGAAGATCAGCTGCGGACTGTAAATGTAGTGACCCTCAAAGGTGGCACCGTTCCAGCTAGGCGCCTGCGATCCTGCGTTAAGAGTTGTTCCCGGCACATTGTTTGGAGGGCAGGGAGCGGCCGTGCAGGTCGTCCCGCCGTTGCCGTCCGTCGCTTCCGCATTGCCGTAACCTTGCCCGAACCAGGCGTTATCCGAGCCATGCTGAGTCACAATCGTGAGGCCAATGTGCGGGCCGGCGTAAAACTGTCCCACGAAGCCTTCGCGCGTGAAGCTCTTGTTGCCAATTCCAGAACCCAGGATCGGAACCCCGCCCGTGGTCAGGTAATAAGTTGACGCTTCTCCCGCCATCGCGTAGAACCCGACCCGTTGCACCCCAAGCCTGCCGGCGTCAAAAGCCTGGCTTCCGGCAACGAACGCGGTGTAGGCGTTGGCTGTGGTACTGAGGTTCACGTTGCCATCACTCGAGCTGACAAGGGACACGGATATTCGCGTCCGATCGTCCACGGAGTGTCCGAGATACTCCATACCGAGTTGGTTGTCGCCTATCTGGCCGAAGATGTTCCCGTCGCCCTGCGGGATGAAGTGATAAGTCTGATAAACACCACCGTTCCCGGTCAGGGTGAGAATGCGCTTTTCGGAAAGCAGGTTGTCGAGTTCGAATCGACCGAGCTTGAAATTAAGCCACGGGCTATGCGCAATGTTGTCAAAGCGCACAAAGACCTGCTCAAAGTGGAAGGCGCCAGTAGAATCGGAGGACGGAAGCAGATAGAAGGAGATGTTTTTCTCCAATGTGCCGCCGGTGTGGAAGTCGAGGCCGCTCAAGTCAAAGCCAGAACTGGAGATCCGCTGAATCGCGGAACCCCCTGTCGGTGCGCCAGCGGCGTAGGTATCGACCTCGACCTTGCCCGTGCTCACGCGGTGCCAGATCGGCGTGATGCGGAAGACTACCGGCCAGTAGCCAGGGTTCTGCCAGATCGGGGCGTCGCGGTCGTTCATCAACTGATACCCGTTGTCTTTGAATTTTTGTCCAAAGTAATTCAGCATCGGCCAGGACTCGTGACAGGCCGAGCAGCGCAAGCCATACTTGCGGGCGAAGGCCGGCAGGGCATGTGCGGGCTGGCTGCAGGTGAGAACTACGGACGCAAGAACCAGGGCGACAGCCGCGAAGGACGTCGCAAAGCGAAAAGTGCTGCGAAGAAGAGAACTACTCAAAACGCGCATGGCCGGACTCCTCGGCAAGATCAAACTCAGGATCGGTTTTTCGAAAACTAACTTCTACTCAAGCGAAAGCCGCAGGTACTACCCCAGCAATGAAGGCCTCGAACGGGAGGTGGCTCCCATTTAGGCCGATAGCAGAACAGTGGACGAAAGGTTCTACCACCCTACCGGGGGTGAATCCTACTACTTTCGAAAGAAAAAGTTCAAGAAGTTTTTTTACACTTTTTTTACAACGTCAGTGGAACCCTCGGTCACATCGGAATCCAACGGTCCGCGGTGGGTTGACAGCTTGCGCCGACAGTACGAGACTCTGTGGAGTCTGGGAACGGAGGCTGTTGTGAGTTGGCCGAGAAGTGATCGAAGCGGAGGGCTGGCTTCCCGCGCCGAGATTGGAGGCAGAAACAGCGCGAGCGGCGAGGCTTGCGGCGTTGGTTGCCCCTGTCCCGCTGCGCCAAGGATGCGGGTGTCCCCGAGATTAGTCTTGCTGCTACTGCTTTTCGCGGCTGCGCTTCCGCTGGCCGGCCGCGAAAAAAATAAGCTGGCCTACGGCGAGGGACTGGCGGTCAACATTCCAGCGCCCGAGAGCGAAGTGGAACAGGTGGTGGCAGACGTGGCGGATAACGGACTGATCCGGGGAACCAAGGAATACAACAAAGACGAGTTTGTCAGTGGCGCGAAAGCGGCGACTTCGTCGCGCGTCTTTTCCGCCTGGACTGAAGGAGGGAAGGTTTTCTACAAGGTTCGCGAGCAGGCACTCGACCCGCGGAACTTCAAGGATAGCAGCGACTCAGGAACCCTGGTTGTGCGCTATGTGGTGCAAGCTCAGGGTGAGAGGAACACGGTGTTGCGCATCAACGCGCTTTTTAAGGAAGACTTCCGCCACATCGTGCATCAATCCGACGGGTCGGTCGAAAACGCCGAATACCGGGATATTCGCGAACACATTGACGCCATCGAACTCATGAAGAGGCAGAACGTCGAGGCCTTGAACGAACGGCGGGAAAAGTTGGAGAAGAAGCAAACCTCCTCGTCGTCGCAGACGGACGCGGGGGCCTGGCCGGTGCCGCAATCCGAGCAACCGGCGGTGGCAGCACCAGTTGAGAGTCACGAGGATCCTGCGCCAACCGGAACTACGCAGGTTGCAAGCCAGAGTGCGCCTGATCAGAGCCAGCCGGTACAAAACCAGCCAGTAGAAAATCAGCCAGTACAAAGCCAGCCCGGTCAAGATCAGCCTGGCCAGACTCTGTCGAGTCAAAGCGTACCGGTGGCCACGGCGTCCGGTCAGAGCCTGGAAGAGCACGTCAAAGATCTCCGCCGGCAGCTCGAGCGGCAGGTGAAGGACCCAGGAGCACCGCTGAAGTCCGCGCCCTTCCATACCGCGAGTACGCTGCAGTCGTTGCCCACTGGCACGGAAGTCCTGATCCTGATTTCGACGCCCTACTGGTACGGCGTGGAAACGCACGAGGGTCAACACGGATGGATTATGCGCGACGACTTGGTGCAAAAATGAAAACTTGCGGAGCAGAATTCAGCGTCGCGCTCTCATTCGCACTTTTTTTCTGTGTGCAGCCAGGCTACGCGCAAGGCAGCGGATTAGAGCGATCCTTCCCACAATCCAAAGCCCAAGTGGAGAAGGCCGTGCAAGAAATCCAGGCCGCGGCTGCGGGACGTCTTCCCGTGCTCGACGGGTTCGCGACTTCGGCCGACCATCCCCTAGACCGCTATCGGCGCGGCTACTATCAGTCAAAAATTCAGGTTACGGCGGCGCCTTCCGGGGGATCGATTGTGAGCATAAGCGTACTGGTGACCGCCTGGTATACGGACCCAGTAGCGACGCGTTCCGGATATCAGACCCTGACCTCGAATGGCCGGCTGGAAGCGGATGTGCTGGATCAATTGGCGGATCAGCTCGCAGCCAAGGGACAACAAGTTGGGGCAAGCGCTCCGGTGAGTGTGCAGCCCAAGCCGGTCCCATCGCAGAAGTCTTCTCCCGCACCGGCCTTGTCGGCGAAAGCTGCTGTACCCGCGTCGAAGACGCCAACTGCATCGGAGCCTGCCCTCTCCGCGCCGGAGCCCAGACTTCCTGATACCAATGGCGGCTTGTCGTCATCTCTGGCACAGACTTTGGCCGAGCAAGAGAAAGCTGGCGCTGCGGGTAAGAAACCTGACGAAGATTCCAGCCTGCGAGCCGAGGCGGAGAGTCTCGAGGAGATTCTTAAAAATCAGGCCCATCCCAAGAATCTGGTTGCGGTAAAGAAGTCGGGAACGCCGGTGGTGGAGACTGCCAGTCTGTCGGCCAAGACTCTGTTTCTGGCCAGCTCCCACGATGAGTTCGAGATGCTCGACTTCAATCGGGATTGGGTCCATGTAAGGATCTCCGGACTATCGCGAGGATGGATCTGGCGTAACAGCCTGGAAATGCCAGACACCGTTCCTGATGGAGATGCGCCAGCAAGTGCTGTGCCGGGATCCGTGGCGGCGGATTTGTTCCATGTGTCGCGGGAAGAAACCGCGCCTTTCCCGGGAGATTGGGCACCTCTTCGCGGCAAAAATGTAAGAATCGTTTCGGTGGAAAAAATCGACGATAAGCAGAGCGTGGGCCCTCAGCTTAGACTGGAGTTCGCGAAGTCCGTGCTCGATAAGGATTATGCGGAAGTGGCGCAGAAGCCGCAGGACCTCGCGGGGGTCGTCGTGATCTTCGATGCGGTTGACGGCGGGATGCTAGCCGCCACGTTGCCGACGCTTCAACAATGGAAGGCAGGCAAATTGTCCGACGCGGCTCTGTGGCATCAATGCTTTTTTGATCCGCCCGAAACTTTCAGTGCGACCGGAGCTTCGGCCAGCCAGTAGCGGTTACGGACAGGTCCCAAGATTCTGAACCAAGAGCCACATGGGTCGGTTTCGGAGTTTCGACTTGACTTTCGAAAGCCATCGGAGTACCCATACAATTCTTGAATGTTTCGGCGGCGCTGTGGGCACTGCCCTCTTTAGGTTTTATTAATCTCGAACGGTTTTCCAAAGTGACGCAAGCGGCACGACAACCACACCAGTGATCTTCCCATGAGCGCGATGACCCAACCAGTGATCTTGTTTCGCAAGCAAGCAACGTCCCTCCTGCGCGACTATGCCGAATTGATGAAGCTGCGCGTAACCACTCTGATCGTCATGACGGCGTGGTGCGGCTACTATTTCGGGGCTCAGAAGGCTGGGGTTTCTTCGCTGTCCTGGGGACTTTTGCACGCTCTACTGGGCATCGGACTGGTCTCGAGTGGAACCGCGGCACTTAATGAAGTGATGGAGCACGAGGTGGACGGAAACATGCGCCGGACGGCGCAGCGTCCCCTGCCGGCGGGCCGTATGAGTCTCGCTCACGCCACGACGGCCGGGCTGCTGGCTACTTTGGGCGGATCAATCTACCTGGCGGTTTTTGCCAATCCGCTGACTGGGTTGCTGACCCTCCTGACGTCGGTGGTGTATCTGGCAGTTTATACGCCGTTGAAACGGGTCTCCCCTATCTGCACGTTTGTCGGCGCTTTTCCCGGAGCTATGCCTGGAGTTTTGGGTTGGGCGGCTGCGCGCGGTCAGCTGGAGTGGGGCACGCTGATATTGTTCGCCATCCTTTTTGTGTGGCAGTTTCCGCATTTTTTCTCTATCGCATGGCTCTATCGCGAAGATTACGCGGCAGGCGGAATTCGCATGCTGCCGGTGGTGGAAGAGGACGGACGGTCTACGGCTCGGCGCATCCTTGCCTATTCGCTGATTTTGATTCCGCTCAGCGTCTTGCCTAGTGTTTTCGGGATGGCAGGAAAGATCTATCTGGTGGGTGCGGTGATTCTTGGCGTTGCACTTTTCTATTTTGGGGCCCGGCTCGCCTTTCTCAAATCACCCATTAACGCCCCGCGATCCAAGATGCTGGCCCGTCATGTGTTGCAAGCCACAGTCATCTACCTTCCGTTGCTATTTGCACTGATGATGGGCAACGCGTTGCGGCCTTGAGCGCGTCGAGGTTTTGGCAAACTTCTTTGAACCCTGCCGAGGTCTTCTGAACATTTCCCGGAAGCTATTGCATGAATTGTTTCCAGCGGATTGCAACGAACAACGAACGTGGGATATCAAGGATGAATACGAGAGCAGAAGTTTTGAATGGGCCTACTTACTGGATGGTACTGCCGACCTGCGAGAACACATTGCTTGCGTTCGCGCCGATCAGGCGGACGGTGCTCGCGACAATGACGAGCACGACGGCGAGCATGACGGCATACTCAGCGACGTCCTGTCCATCTTCGTTTGACCAGAGTTCGATTAGAAGGTGGCGCATAATTTTTTCCGGTTCACACCGTTCCCGACGTGGCTGAGGCGCTCGTTAGCGGCTGTATGCCGGAAATGAAAAGATTCATCCCCCAGCCTTCTTTTTCCTGGGAAAAAGCCTGCAGGCCCACCTGGTACTCGCTTCTTCCATCCAGCAACTTTGTCCACACCACGGTGAATTCCATTTTGCGCTGGCGATAAAAAATGGTTAGCGTGTCGAGCGCTTTCAGCTGGCGGCGAATCGACCCCAGCCGCGCCCCGTTCGCCGTGAGGTCGAGGGTATGGGCCAGGATTTCGAACGAGTTGCCGGAAGAGTCTGTCCCCCGAACCCGGACGGGAAGCACAGCCTGAATGCGATCTTGACGGCGGCGGTTGGTCTTGACAGTGGGAGCGTGCATAATTGCGGCCTGAAGACAGTGTGCGGCAATCCGGAGAGGATTGGAATAGCTCCGACGAGTGAGGCACGAAGGTAACCAGCCACACTGGCGTGCAGCCTTTGTGGCCAATTCCACGGCGGGAAACATCCTCAGAATGCGCTGAAATACAGGTTCAATGGTCACCCATCCGGGGTAGACTGGGAGCATCAGACTGAGAGAGTTTTTTTCAGCATCCAGGGGTCGACATGCAGTGCGCGCGAGGTGGAACACGAGCTGGAATTAGTCTGCTGCTGGGTTGGAGTCTCGCCGCTTGCTGCCAGGCGCCTCTACAAACAGCGGATTCGGCACGGTCTTCGCATTCCGCGGGCAATGCTTCCCCGTCGGCCGAGCAGATAGCCCAGAAGCTTCAAGAGCGGAATGCCGAGCGAGCTGCGGCGCTGCAACAGTTCAACGGAACCCGGGTCTATCGCATGCAATATCGCGGGATTCCTGGAGATCGGGACGCCGAGATGGTAGTCAAAGTGACCTACCGCGCCCCCGACGCCAAAGAGTTTAGCGTAGTGTCCCAGAGCGGCTCCAAGTTTGTCGTCGACCATGTATTCAAGAAACTGCTGGAGGGCGAGCAGGAAGCGGCGAATGAGGAAAACCGTAGGAATTCCGCACTGACCACTGAGAATTACGAATTTACTTCGGCGGGATACGAAAACACGGCGGAGGGCGCGGAGTACGTCCTGAATCTGCTGCCCAAGACCAAGAACAAGTTTCTCTATCGCGGAAAAATCTGGGTCGACGCAAAAGACTTTGCCGTCGTGCGAATCGAGGGAGAACCGGCAAAGAATCCGTCATGGTGGATCAAAAAGACAGAAGTGAAGCACAGATATGTCAAGGTAAATGACTTCTGGCTTCCAGCTGAGAACCATACGGAGAGCCTGATCCGGCTGGGAGGCCGCGCCATCCTTTCCATTGAGTACAAAGATTACAAAATCATGAAAGCTTCACCGCTGCGCGGCAGTGAGACCGCGCGCCAAGAATCGAAGTGAATAGAGAATCGAAGTGATCTGAGCTGCCCGCTTACCTCTGAACACCACGGAAATGTATAGTGTGAATTGCTGCCGCTACCAGGAAGGGCAGCAATCCCAACCCTGCGGAAAATTCAAACTTTGATCGAGCTGATTCTTTATTTCGTTCTAGGTGTGGCGCTGATCGGCACAGTATCTTCGACCGTGTTCCTCGGCTTGGCCGTGCTGGGAGTAATCCGGTTTCGTGCGGACGCACGGAATCAGGTCAGGTCCGTTCCTGACGATGCGCACTTGCCTCCGGTCTCGGTGCTCAAGCCGGTGCACGGCTTGGAGGCGCGGCTGAAGGAAAATATTGAAAGCTTCTTCCGGCAGGACTATCCCGACTATGAAATCCTATTTGCCGCGGATGAAGCCAACGATGCGGCACTGGATGTGGTGCGCGAAGTTTGTGCCCGCTATCCTCACATCCGAAGCCGGGTGCTGGTGACAGGCACACCGTGGCCCAACCCCGTGGTTTACGCATTTCATTGCATGGCCGAGGCCGCCGCGCACGACATTCTGGTTACCACCGACAGTGATGTGGAAGTGGACCCACGCTATCTGCGGGAAATTGTCCTGCCGCTGCTAGACCCGCAAGTCGGTATGGTGACGTGCGTGTATCGCGGCAAGAATGCCGCAGGATTTTTCTCCGGCCTCACGGCCATCGGCATGTCGGTGGAAATGACGGCGGGAGTGCTGGTGGCTAATCTGCTCGAAGGCATGAAGTTTGGACTGGGGCCGACGACTGTGGTTCGCAAAGATTCTCTGGCTAGTATCGGCGGCTACACTGCGCTCAGGGATTACATTGCCTATGATTTTGCGATTGGCAACTTGCTGGCGAAGAAAGGTTACCGAGTCGTGCTCTCGGGCCACGTCATCGATCACGTAGTGAATCAACCATCGTTCCGCCGCATGTGGCAGAACCAGCTGCGTTGGGCGCAGACGACGCGATATTCGCGCCCTAAGGGGCACTTTGGAAGCGGGCTGATCTTCGCCATGCCCTACGGCGTGCTCGGATTTCTTGCGGCGGGACTTTTAGGACACTGGGCCATTGGCGCGCTGCTGCTGGCTGTGGCCGTGATGAATCGCCTGACTGAGGCGTGGCTGGTGGGTTGGCTGGTGGTCCGGGATCCGCGGATACGGCGTGCGCCCTGGCTGTATCCCCTGCGCGATTTGCTCGGCTTTCTGGTTTGGTTCGCCAGTTATCTGAATCTGCGTTATGTTTGGCGCGATAGCCGGTTTGAGTTGAGGGGAACGCGAATCGCGCTGCGACAGACTTCTTCGGATAGCAGATAGACTTCCTATACGTTACCGTCTGAGAACTGCCTAGGCTTCGATTCTCTCCGGGAGGTTATTTTGCGCGTTTTGGTTACTGGTGCGGCGGGCTTTATCGGCAGTCATATGGTCGACCGCCTTCTCTCCGCCGGACACCGCGTCGTTGGATTCGATAACCTGTCGACGGGACAGATCCGGTTCCTGGAAAATGCGCTGGCACGTTCGGAATTCGCTCTCCATCAGGCCGACTTGCTCGACGGGAAAAGCCTGGCGCAGGCGATGGAGGGCGTGGAACTGGTGGTTCATTTCGCAGCCAATGCCGACGTGCGCTTCGGCACTGAACATCCGCGCAAGGATCTCGATCAGAACACAATCGCAACCTGGAACGTGCTGGAGGCGATGCGCGAGCGCAACTGCAAACGGATCATCTTTTCTTCGACAGGATCGGTTTACGGAGAGCCGGACATTTTCCCGACGCCGGAAACGTGCCCCTTCCCCATCCAGACTTCGCTTTATGGAGCTTCCAAGCTGGCCGCGGAAGGCCTGATTCAGGCCTACTGCGAAGGATTTGGAATGCAGGGCTACATCTTTCGCTTCGTCTCGATTCTAGGCGAGCGCTACTCGCACGGGCACGTGTTCGATTTTTACCAGCAGCTTGCCGAGCATCCGGAACACCTTCACGTGCTGGGCAACGGGCATCAGCGGAAATCGTATTTATATGTGCAGGATTGCATCGATGCGATTCTTACCGCAATCGATCGGGCGAAAGACAAAGTAAACATCTTCAATCTCGGGACCGACGAGTATTGCGAGGTCAACGACTCCATCGGCTGGATTTGTGAATACCTCGGTCTTCATCCAAAACTTACGTATTCGGGCGGCGAACGCGGCTGGGTTGGCGACAGTCCCTTCATCCTGCTCGATTGCTCGCGCATCCGCGCCCTGGGCTGGCGTCCGCGATTGACCATCAAGCAAGCCGTGCTGGCCACAATTAAATACGTCAGCTCGCACTGACCCCCTCACCTGGAAACCCAGAGCAACCTGCGCTCCGGTATCTTCACGCGCATTGTACAGCTCGCCTCCTTGCTGGCTCAGCGCGCTCCAGTTCGTTTTGTTAGAGTGAGTTTGCCATGCATCGCGGTAATCCTGAAATCGAGAATCAGGTTCAAGGGTTGATAGAAAGATTTACCCAGCTTTTTAAGGTGGCGCCGCGCATCTTCCAGGCGCCGGGCAGGGTGAATCTCATCGGCGAACACACAGACTACAACGATGGCTTTGTTATGCCGGCGGCGATCGGTTTTTGCACGCGAGTAGCGATCGCTCCGCGCCGCGACCGCAAACTAGTAATTCGGTCGGAGAATTTTGCCGAACAGCTTGAGTTCGATCTGGACGCGCTACCCGACAAAGGCTCGGGGCATTGGAGCGACTATGTCATTGGAGTGGCGAAAGCCCTATCATCCTCAGGCAGCACGCTGATTGGCGCCACCTTGCTGATCGAGGGCGATGTACCGCAGGGTGCAGGGTTAAGCTCATCGGCTTCGCTTGAAGTTGCAGTCGGCTATGCGTTGTTAGATTTGGCAGGCGATGCGATCGACCTCGCGAAGCTGGCCTTGCTCTGCCAAAAAGCCGAGAACGAGTTTGTGGGTGCGCGCTGCGGAATCATGGACCAGTTTATTTCCAGCCATGGGCAAGATGGCCAGGCGCTGCTTCTGGACTGCCGTTCACTTGAACACCGGCTGCTTCCACTCGGCGACGAGGCAAATCTTGTGATTTGCAACACGATGGTTCGCCACAGCATATCGGGCGGGGAATACAACCGGCGGCGCGCTGAATGTGAAGCCGGTGTGCGAGGTTTTGCCGCGCATCTGCCGGGTGTCCGCGCCTTGAGAGACGTCACCCTAAACGATTTGGCGACCTACGGAGGAGGCTTGCCCGACACGATCGTGCGCCGCTGCCGTCACGTGATCACGG
This sequence comes from Verrucomicrobiia bacterium, assembly GCA_035484995.1. GTDB lineage: Bacteria > Acidobacteriota > Terriglobia > Terriglobales > Acidobacteriaceae > Sulfotelmatobacter. The sequence goes on from DATHOK010000002.1 coordinate 23,608, forward strand.
AGAACTCTCGTGTGCTTCAGGCCGCATCTGCTCTGGAGCGGAAGGATCTTGGGACCTTCGGAACCCTGATGCGAGAGTCGCACGTCAGCTTGCGCGAAGATTTTGAAGTAAGCTGTGCCGAGCTCGATTTGATGGTGGAAGTGGCCGGTCAAGCCCCAGGTGTTTACGGCGCTCGAATGACAGGCGGCGGTTTCGGAGGCTGCACCATCAACCTGGTTCGCAGGGACTGCGTCGCGGAGTTCAAAGCTCATGTGGACGAAGGATACCGCCGGTCGACGGGCCGTGTGGCTGAGATCTATGTTTGCTCGGCCGCGAACGGAGTGAAGCGAGTAGCGTGACGAACCAGAGCGTGACGTATCAGGATGAAAGCTGAAGAAGGTCCACCGATGAGCCCATCCGATCTGAAGGCGCATCCCCATCGCCGCTTCAACCCGCTGAAGCGGGAATGGGTGCTGGTTTCTCCGCACCGGATGCAGCGTCCGTGGCAGGGCCAGGTCGAGAGTGTCCCGCCCGAGACTCAGGTGAGCTTCGACCCCAATTGCTACCTTTGCCCCGGCAATGTGCGGGTTGGCGGAGTCGTGAATACCGCCTACACCGGGACGTTTGTTTTTGACAACGATTTTGCAGCTCTCAAACCAGAAACCCCCGCCGCAGAAATCCAGGAAAGAGGGCTTCTGGTTGCCCAGAGTGAAGCCGGGCGCTGTCGCGTGCTGTGTTATTCGCCGCGGCACGACCTCACGATGGCGCGAATGAGCGTGCCGGAAATTCGTCGCGTGGTCGATACCTGGGCCGAAGAGTTCCGCGAGCTCGGAAGTCAGCCCGACATCCGGTCGGTGCAGATTTTCGAGAACCGCGGCGCAATCATGGGGTGCAGTAATCCGCACCCGCACGGGCAAATCTGGGCCAACCAGACTCTGCCGAACGAATCAGCGGAAGAATTGGCTGCGGTACAGGAGTACTACAGGTCGCATTCCGCGACATTGCTGGGAGATTACCGTGCGCTCGAACTGGAAAAACAGGAACGCGTGGTTTGCGTCAACGAGCATTTCGTTGTGCTGGTGCCGTACTGGGCAGTTTGGCCTTTTGAGACGCTGCTCATTAGCCGAAAATCCGTGTCAGCATTGCACGAATTGAATCATGAGGAGCGCGATGCGCTTGCCGACATACTCTCGCAAATCACGGTTCGATATGACAACTTGTTCAAGACTTCGTTTCCCTACACCATGGGTTTTCATCAGCGGCCGACCGATGGCGAAGCTCATCCTGAATTCCACCTGCACGCGCATTTCTACCCGCCCCTGCTGCGTTCGGCGACGGTAAAGAAATTCATGGTGGGGTACGAAATGCTCGCCATGCCGCAACGGGACATCACCGCCGAAACAGCGGCGCAATGGTTGCGGGATGTGCCCTCCAAACATTATCTGGATGCGTGACCAGTTCGGCATCGGGCCCCGGAACCAGCTATACTCCTTCCGCTATGCATGCACGAACGAACCCACGCTTCCGTTATTCAGCGCTGTTTTGCTCTTTCGCCTTGATGCTGTTTTGCGCTTCCCTTTTCGCCCAGGACGGAATGCCTTCTCGCGCCGCATCTGTGCTTGACTCCATGCCGCATGCCAAAAGGATCGATCAGGTGGCGCTTTCACCCGATGGAACTCAGGTTGCTTTCATTTCGAATGGAGAACTCGCGGTAATTCCTGCCGACGGCGGTTCTTCTCATACAATCGCCGTGGAGGCTAATCTTTCGATACGCGATGTGGCCTGGTCCGCAGATAGCAAGCGTATCGCATTCATTGCCAATCTTCATGGCGACGTTCCCGCTGCTCAAGTCTGGGTCGCCACAGCCGACGGCACTGCTCCGCAAAAGCATGCTGAGCTGAAAGGTTATGTCGAGACGCCGCGCTTCTCTCCGGACGGTTCGAAGCTTGCCCTCCTCTTTATTGAGGGCATGCCTCGCGACGCCGGCCCGCTCCAACCTATGACCCCGCTTGCGGGCGTCGTCGACCAGAAGATTTATGAGCAGCGCATTGTGACCATCGATCTGAACACCGACCGTCTGACGCAGGTCACGCCCGCGGATGTGTATGTCTACGAATACGACTGGACTCCGGACGGACAGGCATGGGCAGCCATCGCTGCGCATGGTTCGGGCGATGCCAACTGGTGGATTGCGCGCCTGTATCTGGTCAATGCGCAGACCGGCGAGATGCGCGAGATCTACAAACCAAAACTGCAAATCGCTGTCCCGCGCGTCTCTCCGGATGGAAAGAACATTGCATTCATCGAAGGACTGATGAGCGATGAGGGTTCCACCGGCGGCGACGTCCTCGTCGTCCCCATCACAGGGGGTATCGCGCGAAATCTCACGCCCAACCTTAAGGCGTCGCCCTCCAGGCTTAGTTGGGCGGCTCCTGACCGCGTTACATTCGCCGAAAATGTCGATGGAAATTCCGGATTCGGCAGCGTGAGCATTAAAGGCGGCGCGGTCCAGACACTCTGGACGGGCGAAGAGTCGGCATCCCCAGCGGGCGCTGCCTGGGCTTCAGTTGGTTCCCGAGCTGGCGAAAAATTAGTGACTGCCATCGTGCGTCACTCGGCAAACACTCCACCGGAAGTTTGGGCAGGTCCCATCGGCAATTGGAAGCAGCTCACCAATCTGAACGCAGACGTAAAACCGGTATGGGGCGAGATGCGGAATGTGCATTGGATGAATGGGGACACGCATGTACAAGGATGGTTGATGTTGCCAAAGGATTTTGCGCCTGGCAAGACCTATCCGCTCGTCATCACTGTGCACGGAGGCCCGTCGGCGGCGTGCATGTCGCGTTGGGACGAGCGCAGCATGGGCGCGCTATCGGCGATGGGTTACTTTGCTCTTTGCCCCAACCCGCGCGGCAGCTACGGACAGGGAGAGCTGTTCACGCAGGGCAACGTCAAAGATTTCGGCGGCGGCGACCTCCGCGACATCATGGCCGGCGTGGATGCGATTTCCAAACAGTATCCCATCGACAGCAAGCGCATCGGCATTCGCGGACACAGCTACGGCGGATACATGACCATGTGGGCCGAGACCCAGACGCACCGGTTCGCCGCCGCAGTGGCGGGCGCTGGTCTTTCCAACTGGCTGAGCTACTACGGTCTCAACGATATCGATGAATGGATGATTCCCTTCTTCGGCGCATCGGTGTACGACGATCCCGCAGTGTACGCCAAGAGCGATCCCATGCACTTCGTCACGGCAGTGAAGACGCCGACCCTTATCCTGGTCGGTGATCGAGACGGCGAAGTTCCGATGGAACAATCAGTCGAGTGGTGGCACGCGCTCACCACTTTGCACGTGCCTACAAAGCTCGTGGTGTATCCGGATGAAGGCCATGCGTTCATTAAGCCTGCGGATGCCCGCGACTATACCTTACGCACGCTCGAGTGGTTCGAGGAGTGGTTCGCGAAGACGCCATAGTCGTCTGTTTAAGCTATTCGTAGCGGAGAGCCTCAATCGGATCCAGGCGCGAGGCCCGGACGGCGGGCACCATGCCGCTTACCAGTCCAACCGCAGCGAGGATCACCGTGGCCACGATCAGCGTGCCCGGAGCGATGACCAGTCGGATATCACCGGCTTCCGCGTTCTTCGCCATCGCGCTGTAGAGCGTGAGCCTTCCAACGGAAAGCGAAACCGCATAGGCCAGAATGACTCCCAGCGCGCCGCCGATGAAAGTGATGGTCAGAGATTCCGCCAGGAACTGAAGCAGGATGTCACTTCGGCGCGCGCCCAGCGCCTTTTCCACGCCAATCTCCCGCGTACGCTGCGTGACTGACACCAGCATGATGTTCATCAGGCCAACCCCGCCGATGCCGAGCGTAAGCGTGCCGATGAATCCCAGCAGAATCTTCAGCCCGAGAGTAATCATTTCGAACTGGCGGATCTGCTCCATAAGGTTAAATACATACATGGCTCGTCGGTCGACGGGGTTGAACTTATGTTCGATCGCCATCACGGAGCGCACGGTGTGCTCAAGATCTTCATACGCTGGTGTTTCATAGTTAAACCAGATGGAGTCGAGATAGTGCGTATCTTTAACGTCGCTCATCGTAGTGAAAGGGACATAGATCACCCGGTTGACATTGTCATCACCGCCCTGCATCTTGGGGCTCAGAATCCCAATCACTTCAACGCTCAGCCCATCGATGCGAATCCGCTCGCCCAACGCGTTGCGTCCGGAGAAAAGCTTTTCCTTGGCTTCGGAGCCAATCACGGCGACGCGGGCGTGCTGGGTCTCGTCTTGTGGGTTGTAGAAGCGGCCCTGCGCCAGTTTGAGCGCGCGAATGGAAAAGACGTTGGGATAGTTGCCGGTAACATTGAATGTGAACGTCCGCGTCTCGTACTGGAGGTTGGCTTGCTTGTCTACCTCCGGCGTGATTTGCGCAATTTGCGGAATGTTGGTTGTGAGGATGTCGATGTCGTCGAGCGTAAAGCGTATAGGAACGCCCGCTTTCTGGCCGCCCGCCTGCATCGAGCTGCGGCCGGGAGCCATAATCATCAGCTTGGTGCCGAAGTTGGCAAAGATGTTAGCGCAAGCCTGGCCGAAGCCATTGCCGTAGGAGAGCAGCATCACGACCGTAGCGATTCCCCAAGCCATGCCGAGCATGGTGAGGGTGGTGCGGCGGCGGTTATGCCGCATAGCGCCATAGGCTTCGCTGAGCAAATCACCAAACATTTTCTTTAAATCTCTCTTTAACTCTTACTCCTGCCGGAGCGCCTCGACCGGCGGCAGCATGGCAGCCTTACGCGCTGGATACAGTCCGGCCACCACGCCCGCAAGCGTCAAGCAACCGATCGCGAGAATCGCCGACGCGGGCACCAGCTTGGGAGGATCAAAATTCCCCGGCGATTGCTGCGTACCCAGCAGCGCCATCAGGCCGCCGGCCAGCGCCATCCCGATCAATCCACTCAGCAGCGTAAGCAGAACTCCCTCCATAAAAAACTGGAACAGGATGCTGCGGTTCGTTGCCCCCAGTGCCTTGCGCAACCCGATCTCACGCGTGCGTTCGCTCACAGCAACCAGCATGATGTTGATCACGCCAATCGCGCCCAAGGCCAGCGTTACCAGCCCTACGGTGCCCAGAAACATGTTCATGGCATCGAAGATCTTGCCCATCATCTCGGCTTGCTGAACCGTATCCAGGTCTTCGAATGCGTCTTGATCGCGGTAATCGAAGCTGTGATTGCGCGCGATGATCTTGTGCACCTCCTCCCGCGCCAGCATGTGCTCAACCGGCACCCGCGGCTGATAGTTGATGAGCGAGATGGTATTTTCATGGTTCTCACCCTTCAGCGGGAAGAAGGTCGCCATCGTGTGGAAGGGAATGTAGCCGCGCATGTTGGTCATGTTTTCGTCGCCGCGGCCGATGCGCTTCACCGTCCCGATCACTTCAAACCTTATGTCATTGAGCAGGACGAATGCGCCCAGCGCGGGGCGTCCCGAGAAAAGGTTCCTGGTCAGTTCGTCGCCGAGCACAATCACGTTGCGCCGTTGCGCTTCGTCAAAGCCGTTAAGCCAGCGTCCCTGCTGCAGAGGAAGAAACCGGATTCCAGAGTACTGCGGCTCTACGCCCGCGATCTGCCCGTTGGCGCTGGCGAATTCGCTCACAGCGTGCATGTCATCACGCGACAGCACAGGCGAAGAACTGAGTACGTGGGGTGCTTCCGCCCGGATGTCCAGATAGTCCTGGTAGGTAAGTAGATAGTTGCGGGCGGAGTTCATGCTGCCGGCAACCACGGGGGCGCGGCCGGGAAAGATAAACATGATGTTCTCCCCGAATTCGGCCAACCCACGTTTGTTTCCCGAGCGGAAACCTTCGCCCAGGCCGACAAGCAGCAGCAATGACCCCACACCCCAGGCCACCCCGAACATGGTCAGGAACGAGCGCAGCTTATGCGCCCACAGATTGCGGAAGATTTGCACGAAGATGTCTAAAACCGTGCGCATAATACTAAAGACGTTGGAAGTCTTCGATTGTTACAGCTTGCGCTTGAAATGGCACAAAATTTGGACGCCTACCCTCTTGGGGATTCGTCCTTTCGAGCTCGACCGAATCAACTTGGAGATTTGATGCTGGCTTCGAGCCGGATGGTGGTACGTCCTCTGTTAGCCTAAAACAATCGCTATTGCGCAATTATAAAACCGGCATAGGGTGCGCGCTATCGAGATATTTCAACGATCGCGCTTTAACGAAACCCTATCTCCACAATGCCTCGCCGTAAATACGCGACTAGAATGGTGCCATGGCAAAAGTTCCTGTCGCTGGGGAAATTGTGAAGGACTTCGAGTTGCTGGACTCGACACGCGCGCCCAGGCGGTTGTCCGAGTTGGTCTCCCAGAAGGGGAGCCTGGTTCTGCTCTTCTATCGCGGGAATTGGTGACCGTTTTGCCTCCGCCAGTTGGCGGATTATCGCGAACACTATCCGGAAATCAGGTCGGCGGGCGCGAGCCTGGTGGCGGTTTCGGTGGATTCGTGCGAAGCATCGGAGGCCTTGCGAACGCAGCTCTCATTGCCGTTTCCGATTCTTTGCGATACGGAACGACGCGTGGTCAAGGACTGGGACATCTACAACGCGCGAGAAAGAGGCGGCATCGCCAAACCAGCCGTCTTCGTGATCGATCCCAGCCAGGTAGTCCGTTACGCTTCGGTGGACTCGGTCGCGACCCGCGTTCCAGCCGTCGAGATTGTCCGCTTGCTGCAGAGTGCTGCCAATGCGCCGCCGATTCGACGCAGAGTTCACATCCCCAAGTTATCGGAGTGGATCAGGGCGATTCGGAATCACTTTCAAAGTTAGTCGGATGAGTTCGTCGATGAGTGATGGGGATGTTTCAACGGTTAGCCCCGTCCCCAGCTGGCGCAACGCAACAGGGGAGCTATAATGCCTGATGTATTGAGGAGCGTTTTATGTACATCCCCCGCCTTCGAGGCCACATGTTGCCTAACGACCATCTGCGCGGGCTCGTTTCTTGTGGGCTTCTCATGCTGGTATTAAGCGGAACAGGGGCGGCTCAAAAAGGGACCGCCCCGAATGGCTACTATCCGGCTGGCTA
>DATHOK010000003.1:0-2360 GCA_035484995.1 Verrucomicrobiia bacterium
TGTGAGCCAGGTCAATGCCCGGAACCTTCCAATTGGTTCGCAGGAGCCCGCGCATCACATAGAGAAGATAGGCAAAGCGGCTGGCGGTGCGGCAGAAGACTACTCGAAGATCGTCGCGATCGAGAGAAGCTCCGGGAGCCAACTCCTGTAGCACTCCACCAAAATTGCGGATGCGGACGGCCATCAACTCTGTGACGTCGGCTCGCCGGGACTGGCCCGAACTTGGCTGGTCCGACCCAGTATGGTCCGAGCCGGTCTCGGCGAACTCCACCAGAAAACGGGACATGGGATGCGTGAACCAAAGCTGCCAGGCTTTGGAGTAGTAGGCGGTCATGCCCATGCGCTGCTTGGTGCCGGCATGGAGTTTGTAGAAGAGGTGCGCGTCCACTCCCGCACCGGCCGCGACGATGAAGAAGCGGGAGCCGGGCCCGCCTTCGAGATTGAGAAACTGTACGCGACCGAGCGCGATCCTTCGGGGGACGCCATGCAGAGCCGCCTGCGCGGCCGCCGAGATGTTCATGGGCAGGCCGAGATCGTGAGCGAGCGCGTTGGCGGTGCCCATGGGCAAAATCGCCAGGGCCGCCTTAGAATTCGCCAGCACCTGGATCATGTTGTGTATGGTGCCGTCTCCACCGCAGGCAAAGATGGTGTCACACCCTGCGAGAACGGCCTGCCGAGCCTTCTCCTCGGCGTGGGCGCGAGAGTCGGTGAGCACGAGGCGGGCCTCGACGTTAGCGCCGCGGAGCAACGCAAGTACGGCCTCGAGCTCGGTTTGCCGCCGCGCGCGGCGGCCACCGGAATCAGGGTTGTAGAGTAATGCCGCCTTGCGCATGACTAGATCGGAGATCGAAGCTGGATTGTACTTTGAAGCAGGCGGATTTGCTGTGAATTGACGCAACGCTGTCTCTATCCGTCAGCTTTATTCGCGGCCCGTCTGTCCTCTCTGGATCTTGTAAACCAGATGCGGGATGCCTTTCCTTATGACTTCTTTCCAGATAGTCATGCCGTTTTTTTCTGCCACGCGGCGCGAGGGCAGGTTCTCGGGACGGATAAGAGAAATAATATGATCGACGGGAAGGCGGGCGAATCCGTAGTCGCGGCAAGCGCGGGCCGCTTCCGTCGCCAAGCCCTGCCCCCAGTGATCGCGCCGCACGTGGTAGCCGATTTCGATCTCGTCTGTGCTGTCCACGGGCTGAACGGTCAGTCCGCAATCGCCGATCAATTCGCCACTCGTTTTCAAAAGCATGGCCCAGAGCCCATGGCCGTCTTTTGCGTAACGTCGGCAGTTGCGGGCGATCCACTCCTCGACCCCGGCGCGATCGAGCGCCGCGGGATAGAACCGCATGGTTTCAGGGTCGGAGAGCACTTCTCCCAGAGAGTCGACATCGTCAGCGGAAAACTCGCGCAGGATCAGTCGCGGTGTCTCGAGAGTTTGCGAGGGTCTGGTCACATTTTTTCCTCAGGACTCTGTTTGAATTCCTTCTGCGGCGCAAGCTCCGACTATAATCTGCGCGATGGCTCCCCCGAGTAAAGACGTCGAAAACAAGATTGAGGCGCTGCGCGAGAAGATCCGGCACCACGAATACCTGTACTACGTTGTAGACGATCCTGAAATCAGCGATCTTGAGTTCGATAAGCTGATGCAGCAGTTGAAGGATCTGGAGGCGCAGCATCCGGAGCTGATCAGGGCGGATTCGCCGACGCAGCGGGTGGGCGGCAAGCCGCGCGAGGGATTTGTCAAAGTCCCGCACTCTTCGCCGATGTTGTCGCTCGATAACACGTACAGCGAGGAGGAGCTGCGCGACTGGGAACGCCGCGTGCATGAGCTCAGCGGGCGGAAGGATGTGGACTATGTTTGCGAGCTTAAGCTTGATGGCATGTCGCTTGCCCTGATTTATGAAGAGGGGAAGCTGGTGCGCGGAATTACTCGCGGCGATGGCAGCGTGGGCGAGGACGTTACGCTTAATGTGCGCACCGTGCGCTCGGTGCCGCTTTCGATTCCAAAAGAGAAATTGAAGAAGGCAGGCATACCTGCGGATTTTGAGGTGCGCGGCGAGCTGCTTATGCCGACCGAGTCGTTCAAGAAGATTAATGAAGAACGCGAGCGAAATGGACTGCCAACATTCGCGAATCCGCGTAATTTCACAGCCGGAACCGTGCGGCAGCTCGATTCTAATATCACCGCAGCGCGCCGCCTGGATTATTTCCCTTACATTCTGCTGCAAAACGGCCGGACTTATTTTGATCGCCATTCGAAAACACTGGAGGCTCTCCACGCCTCCGGATTCAAAGTCAATCCAAACCACAAGCTCGTACGATCGATGGACGAGGTTTGGGCATTTATCCAGCAGTGGGAAGAG
>DATHOK010000004.1:0-6334 GCA_035484995.1 Verrucomicrobiia bacterium
CCGGACTACGGCGAGCAGGCACTCGAAATCACCGAAGCCCTGGTGCGGTCCAATGCCATCGACGTGCTAGTGGTCGACTCCGTGGCGGCGCTGGTGCCGAAGGCCGAACTCGACGGCGAAATGGGAGACAGTCACATGGGCCTGCAGGCTCGGCTGATGTCGCAGGCGCTGCGCAAGCTGACGGGCACGGTTTCGAAGTCGCGTACCTGTCTGATCTTCATCAATCAAATCCGAGAGAAAATCGGCGTGATGTTCGGTAATCCGGAAACCACGACCGGAGGAAAGGCGCTCAAGTTTTACTCTTCGGTGCGCATCGACATACGGCGGATCGGGGCCATCAAAGATGGCGATGTAGTGACCGGTTCGCGCACTCGTGTGAAAGTGGTAAAGAACAAAGTGGCAGCTCCGTTCCGCGAGGCTGAGTTCGACATTCTGTACGGTGAAGGCATTTCACGCGAAGGCGACCTGCTCGATATCGCCGTGACCAATAACCTTCTTGAGAAATCCGGATCGTGGTTCAGCTACAAGGGTGAGCGCATCGGCCAAGGCCGCGAAAATGCCCGCCAGTTCCTGAAAGACAACAAAGACACCATGGCCAAGCTGGACAATGAAGTGCGCAAGGCGCTGGGGTTGATTGCCGCTCCAGCAGTTCAACCCGCCGCTGCGCCTGGACAGACTCCGCCGCAGGGGGCACGGGTCACAACCATGCCGAGCGCCGTTCCTGAAGCTGCGAGAGCGCCGATAGCGGTGAAGCGCTAAACGTAGATCGGGTGGAGCGGGCACTCCTGCCCGCTTGCCCGCAGCTCTTAAAGGCTCGCGTGCAATAGTGCTCGCGCCACACGCGCATTTCCCACCCAACGATTCCCTAATTGCCATCCTCACTCCCGCCCGCATAGAATCTCTATTCAGCCCGCCGTTCCTGTGAGGCCTATTGCATAAGGGAATCGCCATCTATCCCGGGTCGTTCGATCCGCCCACAAACGGGCACCTCGATTTGATCGAGCGGGGCGCCAAGATTTTTGAGGTACTGGTGGTCGCGATCTTGCGCAACTCGGAGAAGAGCCCGATGTTCAGCGTGGCTGAGCGGCTGGGGATGCTAAACGAACTCACGGGGCATCTGAAGAATGTCCGGATCGACACGTTTGACGGACTGATGGTCGAATACGCGAAGTCGCTGGATGCGACTTGCATCCTGCGCGGCATCCGGGCCATCAGCGATTATGAATATGAGCTGCAGATGGCCCTGATGAACCGCAAGCTCGAACCCACGCTGGAGACTGTCTTCATGATGCCGGCCGACAAGTACTCCTACGTGAGCTCGCGCCTGGTACGGGAAGTCGCGCAAGCGGGAGGACCGGTGAAGGGCTTGGTTCCGGAAGTGGTGGAACAGAAGCTGCGCGAGAAACTCGATCCTGCCTACAAGCTGCGGGACGCACGCCTGATTGAAATTTTGGGCAAGAGAGATTTGGACAAGCGGGAAAAGAAAAGGAAAAAGAAGGCATGACCACTGCAACCACGGAAGCGCTAAAACTTACCGACCGGATCAACCGCATTGAGCCCTCAGCCACGATGGCAGTTGTGGCCGAGGCCGACAAACTGCGCGCGCAGGGCATCGACGTGGTCGACTTTGGCGCTGGCGAGCCGCACTTTGCCACGCCACAGCACATCAAAGATGCCGCCATTGCCGCCATCCAGGGCAACTTCACCAAGTACACAGCTGTGCCGGGCACGCCCGAGTTGCGCGATGCGATCGTGCATCGTCATGCCGCCGACTTCGATTCCGATTACCGCAGAGAAGAAGTAATCGCATCGACTGGCGGCAAGAATGCGCTGTTTAACGCAATCCAGGTGCTGGTCGATCACGGCGACGAAGTGATTTTGCCGGTGCCGTACTGGGTTTCGTTCAAGGATATTGTGCGCTATGCCGGCGGCCACAATGTGCTGCTGGAGACAAACGAGTCGCAAGGCTTCCGGGTCACAGCTGATATGGTGGCTCGGCTGATCACGCCGCGAACCAAGGCGATCATTCTGAATTCGCCGTCGAACCCCTCGGGCGCGGTGATGAGCGCGAAGGATCTGACGGAAGTTGTGCGCCTAGCGCATGAACGCGGAATCTGGGTACTCTCCGATGAGTGTTACGTCTACCTGAATTACACGGGCAAAAATTTTTCTGTGGGATCGTTGCGCGAGTATAAGGAGCGCATTGTGGTGCTGGGTTCGCTCTCGAAGACGTATGCCATGACGGGCTGGCGCCTGGGTTATGCGCTCGGTCCGGCGGCGGTTGTCAGCGCGATGTCGAAGTTGCAAAGCCAGTCCACGTCGAATCCGACGTCGATTGTGCAGAAAGCTGCCGTGGCTGCGCTCAACGGACCGCAAGATTGCGTCGAGCAGATGCGGCGCGAATACATTGTACTTCGCGACCATGTAGTCAAGGGCTTGCGCTCGATTCCAGACGTGACCTGCACCTTGCCGGAAGGCGCCTTCTATGCCTATCCCAACATTTCAGCGTTTCTGGGACGCGGCTCCGTGAAATCGGCTTCAGATGTCGCGGGAAGGTTGCTCAGAGAAGCGCACGTGGCGACGGTTCCAGGCGAAGGATTTGGCACCGGCGACCACATTCGCGTCTCGTATGCGACTTCGAAAGCGGAACTGGATCGCGGACTGGAACGGATGCGCAAATTTTTCGCCGCACTGTAGTCGCGGAGTTTTGACACTGTGGTCACGGGAAGTTTAGGTTCGGCCGAGGTCGTCCGCTCGCGAACGGCCTTTTCTTGTGTAGATTTATTTGTTTCATGGGCAATCTTTATCCACTCTTAATGCTTCCGGCATTCGATTCGCGTCCATGGGGGACGCACGATCTGTCGCCGATCTATCCCAATCGCCCGTTCAAGGAAAAAATCGGCGAGGCCTGGCTTACCGGCGACGATTGCAAGATTGCTAACGGGCCGCTCACCGGGCAGACACTGGCACAGGTCAGCGAGAAATACGAGCGTGAGCTTGTAGGCGACGCCGCCCGCGATGCGCAGCGATTCCCTTTGCTGCTGAAGTTTCTCTTTCCGCATGAGAAACTCTCAGTGCAGGTTCATCCCGATGACGAGCAAGCGCGCCGCGTAGGTCAGCCTTGGGGGAAAACTGAGTGCTGGTATGTGGCCCATGCGAAGCCCGGGGCGCAGATCGCGTTGGGAGTGAAACCGGGCGTGAGCGTCGCTGAACTCGAAAAAGCCATCCACGGGAAGCACGCCGAAGAGCTGCTGAACTGGCTCAATGTCTATACCGGCGACATGATTTATGTTGCCGGAGGAACCGTGCACACTCTGGGACCCGGCTCGGTGATTGTCGAGACGCAACAACAATCAGACACAACCTATCGTTTGTACGATTACGGACGGCCACGCGAGCTGCACTTGAAAGAAGGCATGGCCGCAGTTAAGTTGAAAGTCGCATCCGGAAAAGTTGTGAGGCCAGCTCCAGAGCAAATCCGTGGGAGCAACAACCGACGGGCGCCGCTCGTGGCGGCTCCGTACTTCGTAGTGGATATGTTTGAATTGAAGGATGTGCACGAGTTGAGTACGCGCGACGAATCCGACATGACTTCAGTCCAGATTCTTGTGGCAGTCGAGGGTTGTGGAGTCATAGAAGTGGCTGGAACGCAGCCCGCTACTCTGGCGAAGGGCGATGCGGTAGTAGTTCCCGCGTCGTCGGGGAAGTTCACCGTTCGGCCGCAGTGGACGCTGGAGTTTTTGAGAGCGCGTGTTCCGGGAAAATCTTTGCCTGAGCCCGAAACTCGAATGTAGCGAGTGAAATCCGAGAAAACGTGGCTAAGAACTCAAACTTCTATCCCGTAATCCTTGCCGGCGGACGCGGCACGCGGTTCTGGCCCCTGAGCCGGAAAAGACGCGCCAAACAATTGCTGGCACTCGATGGCAAGCAGACGATGATCCAGCAGACGGTGGCCCGGCTGCTGCCCTTGGCTCTGCCGAAGCAATTGTGGATCATTACCAACGACGACTTGCGTCCCGCGATCTTGAAACAGCTCCCCAAGCTGCCGAAAGCCCAAGTATTGGCCGAGCCGGTAGGTCGCAATACCGCACCAGCGATTGGCCTGGCCGCTTTTCTGCTGTTGCGTGAGCACCCTGACGCGATCATTGGAATGTTCCCCTCCGACCATGTGATCGGCGATGAAAAAAGCTATCGAGCGACTATCGGGCGAGGCGCCGAAATCGCAGCCGCGGGCGAAAACATTGTGGTCCTCGGCGTCCGGCCGAATCGCGCGGAAACCGGTTACGGCTACATTGAGGTGGGCGGCGGTGCGTTCACCGGCGATGCGCTGAGAGTCCGGCGTTTCACTGAAAAGCCGAACGCCGACAAGGCCGCCGCTTTTGTTGGTGCGGGAAATTACTTTTGGAACAGTGGGATGTTCTTATGGAGCGCGCGAACGCTGGCCAACGCGCTGCGTGAGTATCTTCCCAGGACCGCTTCCTTGCTGGAGGAGATTGCGTCGGCTTTCGGAACCCGAAGATTTGCGGGGACTTTTCGCAGACTGTATCCCAAATGCGATAACATCAGCATCGATTACGCCGTGCTCGAACCGCGTTCGGCAAAGGGCGAGCAGGCAGGAAACATTTTCTGCCTGCCCGCTGATTTCGGATGGAACGATCTGGGCTCGTGGACCGCGCTGCACGAGCATCATCAGGCAAAGAGCCATCCGCCTGGGGGCAACCTCATCAACAGCGCCGGTGTGTTTGTCCTGAATGCCCGAGGTAACTACGTACACGCCCCAGGCAAATTTGTCGCGGCCGTAGGCGTGAACGATCTTGTGGTGGTCGAAACCCCGGACGCACTGTTGATTACCACCCTGCAACACGCGCAAGACGTTGGGAAGATAGTGAAGCATTTGGACGAGAAGAAGCTGCACAGACTGACGTGAAAAAAGTGCTCAGTGGTTAGTGGCAGCAACCCAGCGGAATCTACTGGCCACCGGACACTGATCTTCCATGGCTCAAGAAATCAAGTTCGGGACTGATGGTTGGCGCGGCATCATCGCCGACGACTTCACGTTCGATAACGTGCGCCGGGTTGCCGGTGCGATCGCTTCTTACGTTTTGAAGTACGAGGACGTCCAGCGCGGTGTAATCATCGGCTATGACACGCGCTTCGCTTCGCAACGCGCGGCGCAAGTGGCTGCGGAAGTGATAGCCGGCGCGGGCATCCCGGTGAAACTGGCCAACGATTACACGCCGACCCCGGCTGTTTCCTACACCGTAAAAAACAAGGGCGCTGCCGGCGGAGTGATGATCACATCCAGCCATAATCCGTGGAACTGGAATGGCGTGAAGTTCAAAGGAAACTTTGGCGGGTCGGCGACACCCGCAATCATGAAGAAAATTGAAGAAGAACTGCGCGCGGGTGCGATGCCGCAAGGTTCGAAGGCGGCCATCGACGAGGTCGACCTAAAGACGCAATACGTGGCCGCCGTCTGCCGCTTTGCCGACATGGATCTAATCGGCAAAACCAAGTTCAAGTTCGCGATCGACTCGATGTATGGTTCCGGCAGAGGCATTCTTGCCGGAATCTTTCGCGATCACGGCGTTCCCTTCGTCGCGATTCGCCAGGAAGTAAACCCGCTTTTCCCTGGCATCAATCCCGAGCCCATCCTCCCGCATGTCGCTTTACTGCAGCAAACGGTCGTCGAAGAAAAGTGCGACGCTGGCTTGGCTACCGACGGAGATGCCGACCGCATCGGCGCGGTTGCGGAAGATGGCAGCTTTGTGGATTCTCACAAAATATTCTGCGTCCTGCTGCACTGGTTGCTGGTACGGAAGAAGTGGTCCGGAAACGTGGTGCGCGCCTTCAACACTACGCGCATGCTCGATCGCATTGCCGCGAAGTATGGCCGCAAACTTTACGAAACGCAGATCGGATTCAAGTACATTGCCGACCTGATGATGGAGCACGACATTCTCATCGGTGGCGAGGAGTCGGGCGGCATCGGCTATTCGCGCTTTCTGCCCGAGCGCGACGGCGTTCTGAATTGCCTGCTGCTGGCGAACGCGATGGCCGAAGAAGGCAAGCCGCTGGGCCAATTGGTTGCAGACCTGCAACGCGAGTTCGGTCCGCACTATTACGGCCGGCGCGACCTGCACATTCCGGAAGAGATCAAGCAGAGCGCGATTCAGCGGGCCCGGGCGGAAACCACGCAGAGCCTGGGACGCTATCGCGTGCTGAAGAAAGAAAATCTCGATGGCATCAAGTTTTTTCTTGATGTGCCGACGAATGGGAATGGAGCGGAAGCGTGGATCCTGTTCCGCACTTCGGGAACCGAGCCCTTGCTACG
>DATHOK010000005.1:0-4935 GCA_035484995.1 Verrucomicrobiia bacterium
TTTCGCTTTGGCGGATCTGCTCTTCGGCCAGCTTTGAGGCGGTAACATCCGTCACGGCACCCACAAATTCGAGGTTGCCGGACGAGGTCTGCACCACGTGGCCAATGACGTGGACGTGTTTGACTGCGCCGTCCGGCATCAATAAACGATTTTCCACATTGAAATCTGTCTTTTCACTGGTCGCGCGGTCGAGAGTCTGCCGAACGAAATCTCGATCGTCGGGATGAATTCGCTCAAATGCCAGTTCGAGCGTTGGCTTCGCCGGTCGATCAAACTCATAGATGTTGTAGGTCCCGTCCGACCAGTAGATCTCTCCGCTCGAAACATTCCAGCCGAAACTGCCCGTATGGCTGATCCTCTGGCCCTGAGCGAGGTAAGCTTCGCTGCGCTGCAGATCGGAATAAAGGCCGGCACTCTCCAGTGAAATCGCGGCCTGCGAAGCCAGCAACTCCAGCACGGTAACCCGGTCCGGCGTGAACGCGAACGGAGTCAGGTTGTTCTCCAGATAAAGTGCGCCGACAAGCTGCGCTTGCTTGACGATTGGCAGGCACAGGATGGACTTGGAGCGCTTCTGCCGCACATATTCGTCCTGAGAATATACGCTTCCGCTCGAAGCATTATCCAAAAGCACGCGCTCCTGGGTGCGGATCACGTAGTATAGCGCGGACTGGGGGAGATCGGACTGCGTGATGGCTGCCTGTCGAACCGCAACCTCGACCTTGCCCTCTCCCGTGTTGGCCTCCGCTTCGATCCGCGGATCTCCGCCCCGAAGGAGGATGAGCAGACCTCGCTCGGCCCCTGCATTCTCTACCGCGATTCGTACCAGCTTCTCGACCAGCCTGGGAAGGACCATCTCGCTCGAAATTGCCTGCGAAGCTTTGACGACAGTCTCGATATCCAACTGCGCTACCGCTTGGCCAGTCGTCGCCGAGGAACCAGGAGTTCGTTCATCGCGCAGGCGCGGATAACGTTCGTCGAGTTGTTTCACCTTGCCGAGGGCGCCCCAACGGTCGTAGCAGTTCCGCGCGTTGCGGAGATAGAAATAGCCCGCGGTTTCTATACCGCGCGACAGGTAGTATTGCGCAACCAGCTCGTGGGCGAGTCCCTCGTTTTGCACGAAGCCGCTCTCGCGCGCCAAATGGGTAGCCTCCTCGTACAGACGTAAGGCATCGGCGTCTCGCTTTTCAAGGCGGGCGATCTCGGCCAATACCAGCGTGTGCTTGTCGGCGAACGTGGGCGGGTAGTTTTCGGCCCACTCGCGCAGTTGTTCCCGGTGCGCCGCCAGCAGTTTGCGCCACGCTTGCTGCTGATCGGCCGACGCAGTCTCATAGAGCGCCGACACTGTTAGCGCGGTGTAATAGAAATAGTCGAGCTGATCGATCTGGCCGGCTGAGGCCCCAAGCAACTGCTTCGCCTTGCCGGCTGCTTCCAGTGACTCGGCGTAGTCCCCTGACATGAACCGCGCCTTCAGTTTGAGGATCCAATACAAGTCGATCATCAAGGGCATCCGGTCCCCGGTCAGCTGCGCCTCGAATATCGCTTCGTCGAAAAGCGCGTCATTGAAGGCAGAGAAAGTCACGGTCCTTCCTTGCATGGTCGCGATGAAACGCTGCTGGCTCCTGACGATGTCCTCAACATCGCGGAACTTGGCCTGCCGGGCAAAATCCAGCGCCATCTCCGACTCTCGCCACACAGAATCGAGTGCATCGTTCCGCAAGAAAATGTCGGTAATAGATCGGTACATGCTTAAGCAAGCGACGGTCAGATCACCCACCTCAATCGCGGCGCGAATGGCCTTCCGGTCGAATTCGATCGCAGCCGCGATCGGCTGCGTCCAGGCGCCAGCCAGTGCCGCCGAGGCGTAAACTTTCCCCTGGCTTGCGACGAAGCCGTGCTTCTCCACCAGATCGCATGCAAGCCTGGCGAAACGATGACCTTCACTGTAACGATGAAAATCCGCACCGAGCACAATCCCCCAATAGCCGTAGCCATGCGCGGAATCAGCGCTCGTCCCGTGCTGCATGCTGAGGTTCACCATGCGGCACAGATGCAAGGAATACAAACCGCGGTCGGTAGAGTAGGCGGGAACTAAAAGGGCCGAGAGCACCTGCATGGCAGCGTGTAGTTCAGGATCTGTCATCAGCGGCAGATCGATCAGCGTCTCGATCGGGCGCCCATTTAGGGTCTTCCAGAGCGCCTCGTATTCGGCCTGAACCTCCTCCGGGGTCGGATGCTCCGGCATGTCGATACCAAACCCGCGCAGGCACGTGAGCGCGTCGGTCACGGCTTCCTGATTTTCCGACTTCATGAGATGTAGTTGAACCCTCAGGCGGTAGACGTGGGCCTGGTCGATTTTGGCCGCGGCACGCTGCAATAGCTCCCCAATCAGCCGCGCAGCCTCGTCGAAGTGACCTGTCAAGAACTCGCACTCCGCGCGTTCGAGCCACAGTCTGAACGTCAACTCGTATTGACTGCCCCAATCGCTTTCGTCCAATAGCGCCATGCCGGTCGCAAAATATGCGAGCGCCGATGTATACGCCGCGGACGCCTTGGCCTTTCGCCCGGCTCTCAGGTCGACTGCCGCTACCTTCACTTTCTCGTCGTGATCGACCAGCAGTGCGGCGCCGCGATTCAGTTGGTTGGCGACATCGAAAAGATGTTCGGAAAGGTCGTCCGCGGTCAAGCTCGCCAGCAGCAGCCGGCCAATCCGAAGGTGTGCTCCCGCGCGCCCGCTTTCGGGGATAAGCGCATAGGCAGCCTCCTGAATCCGGTCGTGGAGGAAGGCATACGATCCCTCCAAACGAAGAATCAGCCCGTTGCGGACGGCATCCAGAAGCGCAGTATGGATCTCCTCTTCAGATTGTCCGAAGACCACACTCAGTGTCGCGATCTCGGCCACGTTTCCGAGGCAGGCGAGCTGCTGGATTGTGGTTTGCGGCCTGTCCGACAGTCGCCGGAGCTTCCCCAGCATCAGATCCACGACGTTGGCGGAGTAGCACTTGCCGCGAATCCGATCCAAGTCCCAGATCCAGCCGGCCGCATCCCGGTCGAACCGGAGCAGTCCTTCTTCGGCCAGCGCCGAAAGAAACTGGATCGCGAAGAATGGATTGCCGCCGGTCTTCTCGTGGACCAACTGCGCCAGAGGACCGGCAGCCCCCCGCTCGCAGCGCAGGGAATCGGAGACCAATCGGCCGACATCATCGGGTCCGAGAGGCGCCAGCACGATTTCCCGCGCCCTCGCTCCGGCCTCACGAATCGCGGCCAGTGTCCGCATCAGCGGATGAGACGAACTGACTTCATTGTCGCGATAGGCTCCGATCAGCAGTACGTACCGCACGTCCGGGTCGGTAATCAGGCGCTCCAGCAGTTCCAGAGTCGCCGTATCCAGCCATTGCAGATCGTCGAGGAATAACACCAGCGGATGCTCCGCAGCCGCGAAGACGCCGAGGAACCGCCGAAACACCAGTTGGAAGCGATTTCGCGCTTCCTGAGGTGGCAGTTCTGCCACGGGTGGTTGTTTGCCGATGACGAATTCCACGTCGGGTATGAGGTCGACCGTCAGTTGGCCATTCGGCCCCAACGCCTCCAAAATGTCGCGCCGCCAATGGTTCACCTCGGCTTCGCGCCTGACCAGAATCTGACGCACCAACATCTGGAATGCCTGGGCTAGCGTCGCGTATGGTACGTGGCGCTTGTACTGGTCAAATTTGCCTGCGGCGAAGAGGCCGCGCGATGGGACCAGCACCTTGTGCAGCTCGTTCACTACCGAAGATTTGCCGACACCGGAATACCCGGATACCAGTACAAGCTCGGCGGTGCCATGCGCCACCACCCGGTCGAATGCCGCAAGCAGAGCATCGACTTCGCGCTCCCTCCCGTACAGTTTCTCGGGTATCAGCAATCGGTCCGACGAGTCGTCGGTGCCCAAAGGGAATAGATCGATGCGACCTTGCGACTGCCATTCCGACAGACACCGCCGAAGATCGGCTTCCAGACCCGCAGCGGTCTGATAGCGCTCCTCCGCATTCTTGGCGAGAAGCTTCATGACGATGGCAGACAGCGGCTCCGGAAGCCCGCAGCGGTCCGCGGGCTCTACCGGGTGACGTGCGATGTGAGAGTGGACCGACTCCAGTGGGTCGGCGGCAACAAACGGGAGCACGCCTGTGAGCATCTGGTACAAGGTGATACCCAAAGAGTAGAGATCGCTGCGGGTATCGATCGAGCGATTCATGCGCCCTGTCTGTTCGGGAGACATGTAGGCAAGGGTGCCGGCAATGACTTCCGGCGGTGCCGGCGCCTGGCGCTCGCGTGGCAGTCGGGACGCGATGCCAAAGCCGGTGAGCCATACGTGGCCGGCGTCGTCGACGAGCACGTTTTCGGGCTTGACGTCCTTGTGAATCAGACCGCGCTCGTGGGCAACCCCGAGCGCCTTTGTCAGGTTAATGGCCAGGCGTAGAAGACGCGCCAGATCGAGAGGCTGGTGTCTGTCCCGCTCAAGAACGCGGTCGAGAGGCTCACCGCCCGGGTCGGCGAGAACAAGGATTGTCCGTCCTTCGTGACGCGTAAGCGCCAGAGGCATGGCCGCCCACGCGGGCTCAAGTTCGGCTGCGAGCGAGTATTCGTGTTCAAGGCGTCGCAAACTCTGGGGCAGCGGTTGCTCTGCGGTAGGAGCTACTACCAGGAGGGGCGAAGGGTTGCCGTGCTGTCGGGCACGGTAGAGCGTGAATTCCGCGTTATCGCGGATTGGCTCGAACACGTACTCAGAAGCAGTTGCCATTGAGATCATGATCTTTAGCGTTTCGATCCAGACAGACGAAAATCTTTCTCGATGATCACTTCAAGCGAGATGGAGAAATTCAATTGCCTCGCTGACGGCAGGTAGCCTCACTGCTTCGCGACCCACGAGGATGACCTCGGTCAGATCGAGCACCAGGC
>DATHOK010000006.1:0-7992 GCA_035484995.1 Verrucomicrobiia bacterium
TACAAGGAACGAATGCCGATTCACCGCCTTGCGCCAGCGTTCGATGAACAGGCCACCACGGCTGAAATGTTTGAGACCGGCGTGAAAGTCATCGATCTTATTCAACCGTTCTTGAAGGGCGGCAAAATCGGCTTGTTTGGCGGTGCGGGTGTGGGCAAGACCGTCGTCATCATGGAACTGATCAATAACGTCGCCAAACAGCACGGTGGATACTCCGTGTTTGCTGGCGTAGGCGAACGCACGCGCGAGGGCAACGATCTGTGGCTGGAGATGACGGAGTCGGGTGTGATCAAGCCGGGCGATCCGGCACACTCGAAGGCGGCGCTGATTTACGGTCAGATGACGGAACCTCCAGGTGCGCGCCTGCGCGTCGCGTTGACAGGACTTACGGTCGCGGAATACTTCCGTGACGCTGAGGGTGCGGACACGCTGCTCTTCATCGACAATATTTTCCGCTTCACACAGGCCGGATCGGAAGTATCGGCGCTGCTCGGGCGCATGCCCAGCGCCGTAGGTTACCAGCCGAACCTGGCGACGGAAATGGGCGAACTGCAGGAGCGCATCACCTCAACCAAGAAGGGTTCGGTGACTTCGGTGCAGGCGATTTACGTGCCTGCCGATGATTTGACCGATCCAGCGCCGGCGACAACGTTTGCTCACCTCGACGCGACCACCGTGCTTTCCCGCGCATTGACTGAGATCGGAATCTATCCCGCGGTCGATCCGCTGGCTTCGACGTCGCGCATTCTCGATGCCCGCATCGTTGGCCAGGAGCACTATGACGTGGCCCAGTCCGTGAAGAAGACGCTGCAGACGTACAAAGATCTGCAGGACATCATCGCGATTCTCGGCATCGACGAACTCAGCGAAGATCAGAAGCTGACCGTAGCGCGAGCGCGAAAGATTCAGCGCTTCCTGTCGCAGCCCTTCCACGTGGCCGAGCAGTTCACCGGCGCAGCCGGGCGTTACGTAAAGATTGCCGACACGGTCAAGGGTTTCAAGGCGATTGTCGAAGGCAAGTACGATGACATCCCCGAGCAGGCTTTCTATATGAAGGGACCAATTGAAGAAGTGCTTGAAGCGGCCGAGAAAATGAAGGCAGCGGCATAAAAGCAGTGGCCAGTGGCCAGTGATCAGTGGTCAGTCAAACAACTGATTCACGAAAGAACTGGCCGCTGACCACTGGACACTGATCGCTGATGTCCGATACTTTCCAACTCGAGATCGTCACGCCGGAAAAGAAAGTGGTCGACACGACTGCGGCGGAGGTTCAGATTCCCGGCAGGAACGGATATCTGGGCATCCTGCCGGGGCATGCGCCGCTCATCACCGAACTGGCCGTGGGTGAAATCACGTTCCACACTGGCGCCGAAGAGCAGCGGCTTGCGGTCGCGTGGGGATTCGCGGAAGTGTTGCCCGATAAAGTGACAATTCTGGCCGAGACCGCAGAGCGACCCGCCGAGATCGACGTAGAGCGCGCGCGCAAAGCCAAGGCACGCGCCGAGGAACGACTGTCGAGTGGAGATCCGAATGTTGACGTCGAGCGGTCTCTGAACGCGCTGCAGAAGGCCGAAACGCGGCTGGAAGTCGCCGAAGGGAAAAGCCACTCCTAATCTCGACCCGAAGATCTTCACCTGTAGATCTTCGGCAGGAGCTTTATGAAATCGATCACGTCTCTCGGTCAGTCGTGCCTCTGTATCCTCTCGCTGTTTGGAGTTCTGGCCGCCGGGCAGGACAAGCCAACGCAGGCTCCGCCCCCTCAACGGCCAGCGCCAATTATCTCGCCTGAAGTCCACGCCGATGGCAGCGTTACCTTCCGTCTCCGCGACCCGAATGCGGTCGAGGTCAAGCTTGGGCTTGAGGGCGCTGAGCCCGTACCCATGAAGAAGGACGACGGGGATGGATGGAGCGTGACGACTGCTCCCTTGGCGCCCGACTACTACGGTTACGAATTCATCGCAGACGGCGAGCGTATGCTAGATCCCTCCAACCATCTGCTGGTTCCCAATTTGCTCACGCCGGGAAATGCCGTGCACGTTCCCGGACCTTTGTCCCTGCCGTGGGAATTGAATGAGGTGCCGCACGGCGAAGTTCATCATCACTTCTACAAATCGGCAGTCGCAGGCGATGACCGCGACTACTACGTGTACACTCCGCCGGGCTACGATCCCGTTGCGAAGAAGACCTATCCAGTGCTCTATCTACTGCACGGCTACAGCGACGATGCCAGTGGATGGACTGCCGTTGGCCATGCGAACGTGATTCTCGACAATCTGATCGCGCAGGGCAAAGCTAAACCGATGCTCGTGGTGATGCCGCTCGGCTACGGGACGATGGAGATGATCTGGCATTCCTGGGCATCATGGAGTCACCCGGATTTGCGCGACACCAACTTCAGGAAGTTCAGCGAAGCGCTGCTCACCGAGGTTATGCCGCGCGTCGAGGGCGAATACCGGATCACTAAAGACCGCAATGCGCGGGCAATTGCCGGCTTATCCATGGGCGGCTCGGAATCTCTGCTCACCGGTTTGAATAACCTCGACAAGTTTTCCTGGATCGGCGCTTTCAGTTCCGGCGGCATTCCCGAAGACTTTCAAAAAGATTTTCCAGCTCTCGACGCAAAAGCAAACCAGCAGATACATCTCTTGTGGATCGCGTGTGGCACCGAGGATCATCTGATTACGGTCAACCGCAATTTCCGGGGATGGCTCAAGACCAAGGGCGTGAAAGCGACCGAGATCGAGACGCCCGGGATGCACACCTGGATGGTTTGGCGGCGGAATCTGTCAGAGTTCGCGCCCTTGCTGTTCCACTAGGGTAAGCAGGTACATCGCAAAGCGCTACGGCACGTTCACCTGATCGCGATTTTCCGATGGCACATACTTCACCGCGGCGGTTCGCTCCAGCTTGTCCCAGGCGAACTTGCGGCCTTCGAGCGCGCGCTTCAGCGTCTTGAACAGGACCACCGAAAACAACTGGCGGTAGGCAAAGCGCTGCAACCAGACCTGGGTAAGCAGCCAGCCGTCTTCTTTTTCGTCGGGACGGCTTCGCTCCAGCGCAAACGCCAGCGCCGATGCCAGGAAGTCGACGACCAGGAACACGAAGAAGAATGCGACTAGTTTGTGGAAGCTGGCGGGATCGGTGGAATCGGGGTGAAAGTATTTTTGGATGAAGTACCACGAGGCGCCGAAGGCGAACATGATGTCGATGAGCGGCGACACCAGCGGCAACAGAATCTGGAAGATCACTATATTCGGCAGCGCCACAAATCCCAGCGCTCCCTTGCGAGCAAACACTCCACTGTGTTTGTAGACCGCCTGCAGCACGCCGAACGACCAGCGAAAGCGCTGGCGCATTAGCCCATTCGCGTTGGTCGGGGCTTCGGTGTATGCCAGGGCCATGTCTTCGTATTCCACACGGT
Source organism: Verrucomicrobiia bacterium (assembly GCA_035484995.1). GTDB lineage: Bacteria > Acidobacteriota > Terriglobia > Terriglobales > Acidobacteriaceae > Sulfotelmatobacter. The sequence continues at coordinate 3,422 of DATHOK010000006.1, forward strand.
AGCCGCGGCGCAGAAGTGCCATGGTGAGATCGGCGTCTTCGGCGACAGTGTCGATCTGGTAGCCGCCCGCTTCTCGCACAGCGGAAACGCGCCACGCCCCAATCGCTCCCGGCACGACACTGACCGCGCCGAGAACGTCCAAAGCCCGGCGCTCGAAGTTCTGGCTGGTGATGTATTCGAGAGCCTGCCAGCGCGTCCACAGATTCACGCGGTTCCCCACCTTGGCATTGCCGGCGATGGCTCCGACTTTCGGATTGATGAAATGCGGCACCAGCCGCGATATCGCGTCACTCGCGATTACAGTGTCAGCATCGATTCCGACGAAGAGTTCGGCATCTCCAATATGTTCGATTCCGTAGTTAAGAGCGTCCGCCTTGCCGGAGTTGGTCTTGGTGAGGATAAGAACTCTTCCCGCGGCCTGTTCCCTGGTGAAGGCGGTGTGCGCGATTTCGAGAGTGCGGTCCCGGGATCCGTCGTCGATCACAATCACACGCAGGTTGCGATAGTCGGAATTCAGGGCGGCACGCACCGTTCGTTCAATCACCTTCTCTTCGTTGTAAGCAGGGATGAGCACGGCCACCTTGGGTTTGTACGAAGCGACCTCGGCGGGCCTTCCAAAGATTTTTTCCTGCAGGCGGTCGTAGACGGCAGCCGCGCCGATAAACAGCAAGCGTCCGGTCATCAAAATATCGCCGATCAGGAAGATCCAAGTGATCCCCAGTACACCGGCATCGAACAGCCAGAAGCCCAGTCCGTCAAGGCGCGCGGCCCAGAGTTGGGGCCTCGACAGCGGTGACATCACGTCGGCGCGGTTCTTGCCCAGTAACTCGTAAATCGGCGCGACCTCATATCCGCGGGTGCGGATGCCCTCAATAATCATGGGCAAAGCGCGCACGGTTTCGGCGCGATCCCCGCCGCCGTCATGCAGCAAAACAATATTGCCGCACCGTTGATCGTTCGGGCTGCACGGCGGCAAGTGCGCCAGTACGGAGGCTGAGATTTCTTCGGCGGTCTGCCGGCGCGGCTTGTCGCTCCAGTCGTTGGGGTCAATCCGATTGCCCACGGTGGTATAGCCCAAATCCTGCGCAGTTTCGAGCGGACGCACCTGGTCAGCGGTGTCGGGTTCCTCGTCAATGGCATAAGGCGGACGCAGGAGCATGACGCGAACTCCCACCAGGCTGGCAAAAAGCCGCTCGGTCAGGTTCAGCTCCACCTTCATGTAGGTCGCCGAGATATTGCTGACATCGGGATGGGTGAAGGTGTGGTTCCCAATGGTATTGCCCTCGTCATAAATGCGTTTGGCCAGACTGGGGAACCTATCCGTCTGAATGCCAATCAGGAAAAACGTTGCCGTTGCATGTTCACGCTTGAGCACATCAAGAATTTTTGGTGTCCACTCTGGATCGGGACCGTCGTCGAACGTGAGCACTACCTTGTTGGGGCTGTAACCGTAGCGGGCGACACGGTAAGGTTCTGGCAGAGACTGAAAAACTTCGTCAGTAATCAGCTTGGTGTTCGCATCGACGCTGAGGTCGCGGGTGCCGTGCGTGGGCCGATCTTCGATCCGCAAAATCTCGCCCTGACCCTCCATATCAACATCCTGGCCAGGAGGCACATCGCGCAATTTGTCGGTCGCGCCGGCATCGCCGGGCACGTCCCATACCTTCCATAGCGTCCGATCCTCACCACCGAGCCGCCACAAAGCGAAGGTCTGGATGCCCAGCGTCTGGGCGGCACGCATGTGGTTCAGAGCTGTGACCGCATCGAGAAACCAGACGTCATGCTGCAGGCTGCGCTCATCCAGATAGCTGAAATGCGGATTCAGCGCATCGTCGTCGAAGGTGACATCTACATCGGAATCGCGTGCCGCCAGCCACGCTTCCTGCGCGCTCACTGAGCTGTCTCGTTCGTTCGCCGGCAGCTTGCCCTTCTTCGGTTTCAGCACCCAGTCATAGCCGTAGTTGGCGATGGCGCAGATCAGCTTTTCCCGCGGAATAGCCTTCACCGCGAACTCCAGATTGTTGACGAACCAGTCTTGAGAGGCGACCGGTCCCGACGCAGCGCCGGGATAGTGCTCGTCGTAGTTCATGATGACCACGCCGTCTGCCGGAGCTGCGATCGCGGCGTAGTCGAACTCCAGATTGTGTGCGGGCACGCTGACGTAAAGTTTCATGCCACGGGCATGGAGGTCCGCGGAAAGTTCATTGAGCAGCGCAATGTAGCCTGGCTGACCCACCTTGGGGAAGGCCTCGAAATCCACCATCAAGCCGCGAAAGCGGTCTGAGGCGAGAAACATTCCCACCTGCCGGCGAAAAACCGCACGCGCGCTGGGATTGTTCAGGAAGTCCGTGATCCCCCCAACCCACTCGGCGCCGTCAAAGTTGTTCACCATGGGAAAGACTTCCATGGCGGGGTCTTCGACTTTCAGAAAAGGCATTACCCGGTCATCGACGGAGCGCACGCGATCGTTTTGCACCACGTCGAAGAACTTATTGGTCTGGTCGTCCACTGCCTGCAGCCGGCCGTCGGGAGTGAGAGCGTGCAGCCAGTCGGGATACAACAAATCGATCTGGCGTGAATAATCGCGCAGAGAAGAAAAGCTCGCCGCGTCCCAGGGAACATAGAACGCCGCCCGGATGCCCTCTTGCTGGTTTAGTTTCACTTCCGACGCAGGCAGCTTCGACTGGCGATGGGATCGGCTGGCCAGCTTTTTCTGGCGCTCCCGGGCTCTTCCTTTTTCATTTTCCTTCAACGCTCTGAAGGCGCGTTTCTGCGGTGAGAAAAGGAGTTCAGGCAGGCGCTCGTCGCGCAGGGTCGTGTACACAAAGAAAATAATCAACGCGGATAGAACTACGACGCCGGCGTCGACGAAACGTCTGAGGCGCTTCCAGCGAGCGCGTTGCGGATCGTAGAAGACAGGTTCAGCCATGGAGAGCTAATCGTTCATCGTATGCCGCAGGCGACACGTGGTCAATTGTAGGTGAGGTGCAATTCAAGGTGCGGGCGGGATCGGATGTCCTGCTGGATAAGATGCACTGTCCCTTCCCCAAAGATGGCTTCAAACGCGCTATATTCTCACCGTGCTGGAACTGGTGCGGAAGGATGCTCGGTTCTTTCTCGCGGCGAGCCTGGCGGCCATCGCGTTGCGGCTCGTTTTTGTTCTGCATTTTCCGGCCGTCGTAGACGACTCCCGCCTCTATGCCGATATCGCGGAAAACTGGCTGCAGCATGGCGTCTACGGCATCACAGATTCCGGGCAGATCATGCCCACTCTTTCCCGGTTGCCGGGATATCCGGCGTTTCTGGCCGCGATCTTCGCTGTTTTCGGCTGGAGCAACTTCCGCGCGGTTCTGCTGATTCAGGTCTTATTCGATCTCGGCACGTGTTTCCTCATTGCCGATCTCGCGCGCCGCTTCGCATCCGAGCAAGCGGCGAAGGTGGCTTTCCTGCTGACCGCGCTTTGTCCATTCCTGGCCAACTACTCGGCCGCAGTTCTCACCGAGACGCTGGAAATATTTTTCACAACCTTAGCGCTCGATTTAGCTATGGGAGGGATTGCGGCTTTTCTCCGCGACCTTGAGTCAAACTCAACGCCAGTGCCGCTAACCTGGCTCGGCTGCGGCCTTTCCATCGCGGGATGCATCCTGTTGCGGCCCGACGGCGGCATTCTGTTCGGTGCTGTTGGTGCATACTGGTTCCTGATTTTCCTGCGAAGCGTCAAGGTGAAATCGAAGCGGACGTCGGGGATCGTGCCCCGGTTGCGACCCATGCTGGGCGTGGGAATGATCCTGGCGGTCGGCGCAGTCGCGCCTCTAGTTCCCTGGACTCTGCGTAACCTGCACAGCATGCATCGCTTTGAGCCGCTCGCGCCCCGCTATGCCAACGATTCCGATGAACTCCTGATGCCGGGCTTCAATCGCTGGACTAAAACCTGGATGGCCGACTCCACCTCCGTGCAGGAAATTTATTGGAGGGTGCCGGGCGATGACATCGATGTCACGCGTCTGCCCCAGCGCGCTTTCGATTCGGCTCAGCAGCGCCAGGCCACGGAGCAACTTTTCGCGGACTACAACAGAGAGCGCGAAGTAACCCTGGAACTCGACGCGCGCTTCGCCGCGCTGGCGGCGGCCCGCATTCATGCTGCGCCGCTGCGTTACTACATATGGCTGCCAACTCTGCGCATTGCCGACATGTGGCTGCGTCCCCGCACCGAATTGCTGCCGTCTGATCCGCGGTGGTGGGAGTTCGATGACGACCCCACGTGGCTCACAGTCAGCATCGTCTTCGGCCTCATTAATCTCGGCTACGTTGCTGCGGCCGCTGCCGGTTTCTGGCGGTTGCGCAACTCATTCGGTGCCGGATTACTTCTTATGTTTCTAGCCCTGCGTTCGCTGTTCCTCGGAACGTTGGAGAATCCCGAGCCCCGTTACACGCTGGAATGTTATCCCGTGGTCATAGTCGCGGCAGCCGTGTTCCTCATCGGAAAATCGCATCGAAGCGATCGAAAACCCGCATAAACAGGCTCCCAAATCTGGAACAGAGTATGTGAAAAGGCGTATTCAAACGTTTCA
>DATHOK010000007.1:0-15838 GCA_035484995.1 Verrucomicrobiia bacterium
GGCTCCGTTCGCTACCGCTTACATTCAGGAAGCGCAGTTTGGCAGCCTGACCGCACATCGAGAAGGCGCGCCGGTGGTTAACCTGGGTTTGTATTCAATGACATTCAACAATGACCTGGAAGCGGATCTGCGGAGCTTGCGCGCGTTTCGCGAATTCCGGGCCGAAGCCGAGAAATGCGGCTTCCATTACTTTCTCGAAGTGTTTGCTCCGAATTCCCCGAAGACCGGGTTGACTTCCGAACAAGTGCCGGCTTTTGTGAACGATCAGATTGTGCGGGCATTGGCGGGCGTGCCATCCAGCGGACGGCCGCTGTTTCTGAAAATCCCCTATTTCGGGCCGGGACCTCTCGAAGAGTTGGTGGCCTACGATCCCTCCGTTATCGTCGGCATCCTCGGCGGCAGCAGCGGAACTACTTACGATGCCTTCAAACTATTGGCTGACGGCCGGAAGCACGGGGCCAGAGTCGCGCTGTTTGGCCGGAGGATTAAAGATTCCGAGCATCCGCTGGAATTCATCCGCATGCTGCGCCTGATCGCCGACGGAGAAATAGAACCGGAAGAAGCGGTGAAAAACTATCACAGCGAACTCGGGAAGCACGGTATAAGACCCAAGCATCGGCTCGAAGAAGATCTGCAACTGACTCCTGCGGAGGTCAGTTAGTCTTCTGCTCCGACCTCAGTGGGAACGGTGCCCGCAGAGATCATTAAGGGCGGGCCACCTGCCGACCAACTGCGGAAGAACGGACATCTTGTCGCTCAGGAACCTCTTCAGCCCGCCAATACGGCGATGACCATCCTATGGGCTTGAGTTTCTGAACCGCGTCTCCGGTCTCTTTAACGGGAGAATGCCCGTTCCAGCGCCCAGCGCCACCAGGGTCACGGGGACCATGACAAAAAGTCCCAGGATTGGGATGAGCATCAGAGCTACGAGAACTCCCGCGCCACGTAATCGTGCTCCGACGGGGGGCGCGAGGCCGAACCGCGAGCCGATCCGCTCGGTCACAGCGGCAAAACCAATGACAAAAGCAACCCAATAAGGAACGGGGGTCAAGAAAAGAAGCAAGAGGAACAACGGCGGGGACGTGTGTAGAAACACAACAGCGAGGAAACCGAGGGATGGCAATATCACGACAAGTAGCACAACCCCAATGAACGCGCTCGCGAAGGGCCGCCGCGCGGCTCTCCCTATCCGCTCACGAAGGCGTCCCCACACCAGCGATCCGCCACACGCCGATGTCAACAGCAAGGCAATAGCAAAAACTGCTACGCCCCCGGCAGGCCACGACCGCTGGCCAGGATAGAACGTGCGCGGCGAGCTGAGAATAAGGCTGGAATTGACGCGTATGCTCGAATCGACGACCACCGGGCCGCCATAGGCAAACAAGGTGGGCATCCAGACTTGGGCTCCCGGCATAAGTGTGATTCGGCCGCCCCAAACGTCGGCCCGCCCTACGCTGCCCCCGCTCTCGACAGTAACGTCACCCCAAAATGTGGTCGCCGTTCCGACCGTACCGCGCACGGTCATCGAGCAGAGCACGCACTTAGCGTGCACGCGATTTTCGCCGGGAGTGATGACCAGATTCCGGAGGTAGTTGAAACGGTTTCCTTGCTGACCCGCGGGGAAGAATGAGCCACCTGCAACCTCATTCCAGAGTTCCGCCATGGGCGAGTTGTAGAACCAAATCGCCCAATACGGGGTGAGTAAGAGGGTGACAAGGCAGGAGGCGACCCAACCAACCCACCGATCCGATGTGTCCGCAGGCATAACAGGAATCATGATCGTGAGGCGACGAAATTGCATCGCTCGCCCATCACGCCAGCACCAGAATATGCGAAAGACGACGACGGAGCCATTGTCGAGTGTGGGCCGCGAAACCCGTCCAAATCGCTCGGCTCCTTTCCTCCAAGCCTTGGTTGCTGGGCGCTCCCAAGTCTACTGGCCCACGAGGAGCCGACGCGGTTATCCCATCAGCCCCAAAAATAAAACCCTCGACGACCTGTCGCATTCCGGTGCACGGGTCGACTATGTGGTGAGCCAGGCCAACCGGCCCGCCCGAAGACCGAAGAAGGAAGACCAAAGAATAACGACCGTTACGGGAGGGAGAAGTCATGCCGCAGTATCTAGTTGCTGTCTATCATCTCGACGACTACGACCCGTCCGCCGAAACCGAAGCGATTATCGCGAAGATCCACGCGCTCAACCGCGAGATGATTGCTGGCGGCGCGAGGAAGTTCGCTCGCGGCCTTTCTCCGGCCGGCAACGCTAAGTCGCTGCGGGCGCAGCATACCGCGCGATGAGGGCGCCAACGACGGAAAGAATGATCCCTCAGAGCGCGGCCACTCGGCGCTGCACCAGCAGGAAATAAAGAGCGAGCATAATCAGGAGGAGTCCGTTCACTCCTAAAACCACGGGTGCGGTGAACAGCGGGACGAGCCATCCCGACAACAGATTCCCCAGCGGCATGCCGCCGCGGAATGCAAAATTGTAGACACTCATCACGCGTCCGCGCATTTCGTTGGTGACGATCAGCTGGACTAGTGAATTCACGGTAGCGAAGACCGCCATCATCGACGCGCCCACCAGCACGAGAATGGCGCCGCTCAGGGGCAATGATTTCGAAAGAGCGAATCCGGAAATCCCCGCACCAAGGCAGAACAGCGCTCCGAGGGCCACCAGTCCCTTTCTTCGCATATTGCCGGCGGTCGCAATACTCAGCGAACCCAGGATCGATCCCAGCCCCATGAGCGCCAGCAAATTGCCGTAGGTTTCCGGACCGCGATGGAAAATGTCTTTCACGAATACTGGAATGTAAGTTCGCATCGGCATGCCTAGGGCGGTCATGCAGAAAGCCAGCACGATCAGCGCTTCCATGGAGCCTTGCTTGCGGGTGAACCGGATACCTTGTTTGAGACTGGAGAACATTGTCTCCGTGGTTTTCACAGGCAGGAAGCGCGTCGTAATGATCGATAGCGACACGATGGGAGCCAGGAACGACAGCGCGTTCAGGCCGAAGCACCATTTCTCACCCAACTTCCCCAATACCAGCCCTGCCAGCGCCGGCCCAACCATGACCGCCACGTTGAACTGGATGGAATTCAGAGCGATGGCGTTCGGCATGTCTTCCTTGTCGACCAGCGTGGGAATCAACGCCGAATAGGCCGGTGCTCCGAAGGCCTGGGCGAAGCCGGAAACAAAAGAAAGACAGAGAATCTGCCAGACGTGTACCAGGCCGGTCGTCACTAGAAGAGTGAGGACCGCGGCGGAGAACATCTGCACATACTGCGAGGCCAGAAGAATCTTTCTGCGCTCCACACGATCGGCCACCACGCCGCCGATCAGAGAAAATAAAAAGATGGGGATGCCGCCGAGAAATTGATCCAGCGCCAGCAAAAACGCAGAGTGGCTGAGCCGGTAAATCAGCCAGCCCTGAGCGACGATCTGCATCCAGGTGCCGATGCTGGAGGTGCAGGCGCCCACCCACATCAGGCGGAAATCGCGGTATTGGAATGCCTTAAAAACCCGGCGGATCAGACTAAGTCCCCTATGCCCCTAAAAGCGTAACATGCCGCTTTTGCCACGACTGAACCTGGAGTCGGGTTGGGGCGCAATCTCTTCTTGCATGCTTCCAGCAGAATCGAACCGCCCAGCATTGGTCTGAACTCTTTCTACGGCCCGTGGCTGGAGAGGATCGACGTTGGGTTGGCTCGGGGTATCGCGATCACGGAAGGCAAGCAACTGCAATTCCAGGCGCAGGCGTTTAATCTGTTCAACCTCGCGAATTACTACGTGCAGAACGGCAACGGGATCAACAAATCCAATACAACCCCGTCGCGACCACCTGCGGCGACGGCATTCATGCCGAGCAGACTTGTTATCTGGTGCCGAACTCGGGTCCGGGCAATTTCGGAACCTTGCAGGAAATCAGCTCAGACGGATTGCCCCGCGTGTTGCGGTTTTCGGCGCGATTCACGTTCTAGCTTCCCGCTTGCCGCGCTTGCCGCAGTACACTCTAACATTGGGCTCCTGCAATCGAGTCTCTAAAATCATCCCTGGATGAATTACGACGCCATACTAGTTGTCTCTTTCGGTGGTCCGGAATCGAGGGAAGACGTGATTCCCTTCCTCGAAAACGTGCTCCGTGGCCGGAACATTCCGCGCGAACGGATGCTGGCCGTCGCCGAGCACTACTATCATTTCGAGGGCAAGAGCCCGATCAACCAGCAGACGCGCGAGCTGATCGCCGCGCTGGAAGCGGAGTTGGAACGCAACGGGCCGAAGCTTCCGATCTATTGGGGGAATCGAAACTGGCGTCCGCTGCTGCCTGAAACTCTGCGACAGATGAAGAAGGATGGCATCCAGCGGGCGCTCGCGTTTGTAACTTCCGCTTACAGTTCGTATTCAGGATGCCGGCAGTATCGCGAGGACATTGCGCGGGCACGAAGCGAAGTTGGAGCGGGGGAGCCGGAAGTGGAGAAGCTACGGGCGTTCTTCAACCATCCGGCGTTCATTGAAGCTACGGTCGAACGCGTGGGCGATGCGCTGCGAGCCGTTCCCGCGGACGCGCGGGAGAATGTGCAGATCGTCTACCTGGCGCACAGTATTCCGGTTTCGATGGCTGACTCTTCCGATTATGTGAAGCAATTGGAAGAAGTTCGCGGCCTGGTTTCGGGAGCGCTGGGGCAGAAGAATGATGTTCTTGTCTACCAGAGCCGCAGCGGCGCTCCGGGACAGCCATGGCTCGAACCGGACATTTTGGATTATCTGCGCCGGGTGGAGGCGGAGAATCTGGCGTCGGCTCTGGTACTGGCGCCGATCGGCTTTATTTCTGACCACATGGAAGTGGTGTACGACCTGGATGTGGAAGCGCGGAAGCTCTGCGATTCACTGGGCTTGCCGATGACTCGGGCAAGAACTGTGGGCGTGCATCCAAAATTTATCGGCATGATTCGTGAGCTCATTCTCGAGCGGGTGAATCCCGGGTCGGAACGCCGGGCGCTGGGATCGCTGGGGCCTCGCGCGGATGTTTGCGCGGAGAATTGTTGTCCGGCGCCGCGGAGAGTGGTGGTCAGTGGTTAGTGGTCAGTGGCCGGATCTGGACTCGCAAAAATATTCGGATCGATCTGCGTAAGATCCCTGGAATCAGTCAGTTGCGAATCTTTATTCTGTGCCGATCTGGCTAAAATACTGGAAATAAACGACTTGCCCGTAAAATATTCCATACACAGGACTTAGCCGCCCTGCGATGGGCAAAACACCGTAAAATCAAGAGCTCGGCTTGCAAAATATTGAGTTCTTGTGAGTTATCTCGGTGCTATTGAGTTGTCAAAGATCCAATGCGTATAGCAATACTAGAATTGCAGGGTTGGGAGTTGAAGTCAAGGGAATTGTGAGCGGTGGTGACAGTTTTCGAGGACGCAAGAAAATACCTCAGACGCTGAAGCGCGGACAAATTTTCAAAGGTTCAACGGCACGACTGAAGTCGTGCCCTTCCCGAACCAACTTATCGGCACGCATGAACGCGTGCCCTGATACGAATCTCTCCTGCGCCGCCGTCTGCTAGACGGAGCTGGGCACTGGGGGCCGTTCGTAATCGGTGGCTTTGGGGCGGCCTTCGACCAGGCGCATGGTGTTGAGGATGGTCTCGACTACGGATTCGTTTCCTACCGCTGTGTTAATCATCATGTGGTAGAGCGAGCGGGTGGGCCAGTCGGCGTCGAAGTAGTGTTTGACGAAGGTGACTCGTTCGCGGTCGACACTGTCGACGAGTTCCTCGGCTGCTGACGTGGAGCATCCTTCTTGCAGGATGCGGCGCACTTTTTCGGCGCGCGGGGCGTAGAGAAAAACATGGAAGGCGTCGGGCTGGTCACGCAGGAAATATGGCGCACCGCGGCCTACCACAACGGCATTCCCTTCGCGCGCAATTCTGGGAGCGATCTGCTCCATCATCTTCACCATGCGGTCGGCGTCGAAAACCTGATCGCCCAGCGCAGAGCCACGCTCGTAGCTGCCGCGCCAGAAAGCTTTGGCAAGGCGGTGAAGGCCGCTATCCATACGTTCGTCGCAGCGCGAGACTGAGGAAATATCGACATGGGCGAGGCGGGCGATTTCTTCGGTGAGCAGGTGGTCCCAGAGTTTCCATCCCAGATGGAGGGCCAAGCTTTCGGCGATGGCGGCGGCGCCGCAGCCGTATTCACGCTCGATGGTGATTAGACGGAACATTTTCGAAGTCCCTCAATGGCTAAAGCCGCGGTTGATGAGGCGCGCTCTAACGGGCACGACTAAAGTCGTGCCTTCCCGAGGTCTGCGGTTTGCCGCGGATCAGTGTACTGCTAATCCGCCGCCTGGCTTGCCTTTTTTCATGAGGAAGACAAGCGGAACCATGGCGAGGATGCATATGGCGAGCAGGCGGAAATCGTCGAGATAGGCCAGCATGGCGGCTTGCCGCTGCAGGGTAGCCTCGACTAAGGCGTAGGCCTGTTGGGTGGCATAGGTCGCGCTCGAACCGTGCGCCCGCATGGCCTGTGTAGCGCCCCTCATCATCGACTGGAATGCAGGATTGGAGGCGCTGAGATGGCGGGACAAATCATTCAAGTGAACCTGAGTGCGGCGATCGAGCAAGGTGGTGACGAGGGAAATGCCAAAACTGCCACCGATGTTGCGGCCAAGATTCATCAGGCCGGAGGCGGCGTTGTTCTTTTCGCGGGGAAGAAAGGCGTAGGCCGCAGTGTTGATGGGAACGAAAAGAAAAGCCATCCCGGCAGCCTGGAAGACGCGGGCGCCGGCAACCATCCGAAAGTCCATATCCAAATTAAAGCCGGTCATGTAGAACAGTGAACCGGAAAGCACAATCAAACCGAAGAACAGAAGCCAACGCGGACTGTAGCGCGAGAGCAAGAATCCAACCAGTGGCAGCAGAAGAATGATGGTGAATCCGCCGGGCATGAGAGCCAGGCCAGCTCGCTCCGCGGTATAGCCGAGCAGGGTCTGGGAGAACAAGGGCAGAAGGAGCGTACTGCCGAGCAGGGCGAAACCTAACATGAACATCAGCAGGTTGGAGATTCCGAAGGTGCGATCGCGGAACAGGTGAAGATCGATGATGGGATCCTTATGATGCCACTCCCAGAAAATCACGAAGATAAGGGAGACCGCGGCGATCAAAGAGAGGATCACGATGAAATGGGATTCGAACCAATCGTCACGCTGCCCTTTGTCGAGGACGATCTGCAAGGCTCCGAGACCCAGGGCTACAAAACCGAGGCCGACGTAATCGATGGTGGTTTCGCTGAGCTTGCGGCGTTTCAGGAAAGGCGGGTCTTGAATGAGCCGCGAGGTGAGCAGGAGTGAAATGATGCCGACCGGAATGTTGATGAAGAAAATCCAGCGCCAGGTGAAGTTGTCGGTGATCCAGCCTCCGAGAGTGGGACCAATGGCAGGCGCAGTGACTACGGCGATGCCGTAGACGGCGAAAGCCATGCCGCGCTTGGCTGGAGGGAAAGTGTCGGCAAGAATGGCCTGTTCGCTGGGTTGCAAACCGCCGCCGCCTACGCCTTGCAGGACTCGGCAAACGATAAGCGTGGCCAGGTTAGGTGCGAGTCCGCACAGGAAAGAGCTGATGGTGAACAGGGCGACGCAGCTCATGTAGAAGTTCTTGCGTCCCATGATTGAAGAGAGCCAGCCACTCAGCGGGAGAATGATGGCGTTCGACACCAGATAGGAAGTAAGAATCCAGGTGCTTTCGTCCTGGCCGGCGGAGAGGCTGCCGGCGATGTGCGGCAGGGAGACGTTGGCGATGGAAGTGTCGAGCACCTCCATGAAGGTCGCGAGCGTTACCGTGATCGCGATGACCCAGGGATTGATGGCAGGACGCCAGACGTCAGCGTTCTCAAGCGGTGGCGCTGCGGCGCTCATTGCCGAATCCACACCTTGGGGACGACTGACATGCCGGGCCGCAGCGACTGATCTTTGTTTTCTCCGGGATTCAGTACGATTTTCACTGGAATGCGTTGCACGACTTTCACGTAGTTGCCGGTCGCGTTTTCGGGCGGCAAAAGACTGAAACGCGCTCCGGTTCCTCCGGAGATGCTGTCGACCTTACCTTTGTAGCTTCTTCCGTTGGCATCGACTTCCACGGTGACTGCCTGGCCGACTTTCATCTCGCGAAGCTGGGTCTCTTTGAAGTTGGCGGTGATCCAGACATCGTTGAGAGGAATGATTTTCATCAGCTCTTGTCCTGGCGCGACGTTCTGTCCGACTTCGACGGTGCGATCGCTGACTACACCAGCGACCGGAGCAATCACTTTGGTGTATTGCAGATTGAGTGCGGCTTGATCGAGGTCAGCCTTTTTGAGTTCCGCTTCTGCGAGAGCTGATTCGGCGCGGGAGCGCATGACCTGCATTTGTTTGGGAGCGGTCTGTGCGTTGCGCCAGCCGGCTTGCGACTGCGCCAGCTTTTGCTGGGCCTGAGTTACCTGTGACTGCGCGGCATCGGCCATGGCGCGGGCAGCCTCGACGGCGGCAGCATCGGCTCTGGCAGCGGCCACGGCCTGATCGTATTGCTGCTCCGAGATCTCTTGTTTGTCTACGAGCTGCTTGTAGCGAGCGAGATCGTCCTGCGCTTTGACGTTATTGGCTTCGGCCTGGTCGAGCTGGGCTTTGGCCGCGGCAAACTGTTGTTTGGCGGCCGCGATTCCCGCCTGGGCGCTGGCTACATCGGCATCTGCGGTTGAAACCTGACTGCTGGTGTTCACGGAGGTGATGGGGACGTCAACGCCAGCCGCCGCGGCCGCCGCGCGGGCGCTATCGAAATCAGCTTTAGCGCGATCATAGGCGACCTGGTAATCGGCTGGATCGATTTCCACCAGCACGGTACCCGCCTGCACGTACTGATTATCCTGGACATTGAGCTTCACGACGTGGCCGGAAATTCGGGTGCTGATGGAATTGATGTGGCCGTCCACTTCGGCATCATCGGTGGATTCGTAACTGGTGACGTAGCGGAAGACGAAAAATCCTGCCACCAGCAACACCACCACGGCGATAATAAGGGCGATGCGAAAGGCGGGACTGGCGGTGCGCGAAGGGACGGTGTGGAAGTCGCGCTCGGTGGAGGGCAAGGGCTGAGTGCGGCTTTCGGGCGGAGTGTCTTTGCGTTGATCGTCCTTGCGTTGATCGTCTTCGCGTGGATCGTTTTCGCGCCGATGCAGTGGAGCGGTGGGCGGACTTTGCGTCGTCTGGTCCATGGTCTGAGTTAGTGTTGGCCTTTCAAATAGCGTTCGACTGCATGTTCGGCATCTCCGATGGCGCGGGCTAGTTCGATCTTGGCCAGGTTATGCGCGTAGAGGCTTTGAATGTAACTCTCATGTGCGCTGGCGACGGACTCTTGCGCCTGAACCAATTCGAGGTTGTCGGCTACGCCGGCGGTGAAGCGGTCTTCGGATTGGGCGAGGGTTTGTTCCGCCAAATCGACCGAGCTGCGGGCGACTTCGACTTGCTCGGCGGCGGAGGTCAAGTCGAGCAACGAGGCGCGGACTTCATAGTCGATGCGGCCGCGCAGATCGTTCAATTGAGAGCGCGCCTGTTTCAACTGGGCATCGGCTTCGAGAACGTCACTGTGGACTTTCCCTCCGGCAAAAATCGGGATGTTCAGACCGCCATTCACCTGCCATGTGCCATTGGATTGGGCTGGAGTGACGCCGATGTCGCCATAGTTCGCGTTAAAGTCGAGACTGGGATAGTGGCCGGCGGTTGCGGCGCGGCGCGAAAGTTCCGCGGCCCCTACCACCGCCTGCGCGGCCTGGTAGTCGGAGCGCGAGGTGTAGGCGCGCTGCAGGTACACATCAAGAGGCAAGGGGGTCAGTTCCTGATAGGGGGCTTTCTCGGTGAGAATAAATTGTTGACCCAAAGGCAAGCCGATGACTCGGGCTAAGGAAAGTTTCTGCTTGTCGAAATCGTTGCGTGCGGCGATGAGTTGCTGCTGGCGGGTTTGCAACTCGACTTGAGAGCGCAGAGTATCGATGGCTGGACTCAGTCCGGCTCTCTGCTGATCGACGGCTTTGCCGTACAGGGCCTGGGCGTTCCTAACCTGGGCGTCGGTGGTTTCGATGCGAGCGGCGGTCGCAATGGCCATTAGATAGGCGTTCCCCACGGCAAGCACAACCAACTCACGCGCATCTTTGAAGCTGTATTGCGCCGCTTTCAAACTCTGAGAGGCAGCACGCTCCTTTTCGATGTCGTGGAAACTGAAGAGCGACTGAGTCACTGAAGCACGCGCATCGAAATAGTTGAAGGGCCCGATCACACGAGGAACCGGGAACGGAAAGACACTGCCCTTGAGGCCCAAGGCCGTGAGGCTCTCGGTTTGCGCGTCTTCCTGTATGCGGGCCGAGAGGTTGGGCAGAAGGTTGCTGAGTTCCTTCCATCTCTCGCCGCGCGCTGTGATGGCTTGATCGCCTGAGAGCAGCAGGCCGAGGTTGTTGCGGAGTCCGCGGTCGATGGCCTCCTGGAAGCTTAGTTGCAAAACTTCCGGAGACACTTTGCTCTCGGGCTCGCTGCCGGTGAACGGGCTCTGCGATCCGGGAAGAGAGATGGAAGGTACGGGCGCGGAATTCTGAGCCCACAGGCCGGCGAGGCTCGAGAGCAGGATGAGTACGAAAGCAACAAATCTGATTGTTTTAGGCAAGCAGCGGGGCATTTTCGGTTCGGAAAAAGTCCCATTATAAAGGAAGTCTTCGGGACGACCTTTCTGGGTCATAGCATATCGTCTCACTATTGATTCGTTTCAGACTGCTCTCGATGCAAAAACCCGGCTGGCGCCTCATTTGAAGCAGGGCGCTCAAGGGCGAGAATGGATTGGAACCCGTTACTTTCGACACTTCCACTTTCGGCACTTCCGCTGGGCGCTGCCTGCCGATAGAGTACCGGAAGGTAGGTTCTTCCCTATGCATCGAGGTGGGAGATTATTGGTTGCGCTGGCACTGTGCGGGGTTGCATTCACGCAGTCGGTTACGGCACAGACTGAAGGCCATGGGACACGACGCGCGATCGAAAAAGTTGCTCCGATTTATCCGGATCTTGCGAGGCGCGCCCACATTCAAGGTGTGGTAAAGCTGGAAGTCGTCGTCCGTCCCAACGGAAGGGTTAAGTCGGCGACAGTGTTGGGGGGAAGTCCGGCGCTGATCATCGCGGCCACCGATGCGGTTCGGAGGTGGAAGTTTGAAACCGCGCAGGACGAAACTACGGAGATTGTTCAAGTCATGTTCGAGCCCCAATAACTGCAAGCGCAAGCACCAGGGAATATCCTCTTCGCCTCATGTCCGCCTCGACTCCAAAACGCGCCACCAACCAGGCCGACCGGCGCCGGAGACGGTATCCGAGATATGGGGCTGATTTTCGAGTGACCGTGATCCATCTTCTAGGGGATAAATACCAGAAGCTGGAGGGGCACTGTAGGGATCTTTCCGAAGCTGGAATTGGCATACTGCTGGCGGCGGAACTCGATGGTGGTGAGGTGACCGGCTTGAGCTTCCTGCTGCCGGGAATAGGGCTTTCGTGGGAGGTGCGAGCGGTGGTCCGCTACCGGCGGGGATACCAGTACGGGTTCGAATTCCTTTCGCTCACCGGCGAGCAGCACGAAACGCTGAAAGGCTACCTCAAAGGCCGGGAGCAGGTGGACTGAAGACCCTTCCCGATAAACCTGACTAGCTGCAGGGCCGCTTTTAGACAGGCATTTGAGGATGACTTCGGTCATCTTGTGGACCGGTGACCTCTGGTTCAAGCTGGTATTTAGGGATTCGCTCGCGCGAACGAGCCGAAGCGCTATTTCTATGAGTAATTCCAAGCCTAACGCCGCGGTGGGAACAGACTGGACCGGGCTGCTGGCCGATCCGGATCTGTCGCGAAACATAGGGAAATTGCTGCAGACCTATCGCGAAGCCGCGCCGGAACGCAGAGAAGAAGCGCTGCTGGCGGCCATGCGCGATATCAAGAACGCAGCTTCCACCGGAAGCGCCGCGGCAACTTCCACAAAGGTGGCGCCGGCGCCCCAGCCTATCCCCACACCGGCCTCCGATACTCCTCCGTTTGAGCCTGATATCTTCAGTTCCAACTGGGGGCAGGACCGGAGGCGGCATCCCAGGATAAAGTGCTTTGTGGCGGTGGAGCTGCGCGTCGACGACGCGGATGCTCCCATCTGGGGCAATCTTTCCAACACGAGCATGGGCGGATGCCAGGTGGAGACCGTCGCTCACATCAGGGGCGGCGCCAAAGTGGAAATCGGGCTTTGGGTCTCGAGCGGCAAGATTTGGGTGAAAGGTCTTGCACTCAATGGAGTGGTCACTCGCAGCGCGCCCGCAGGCGGAGTGCGCATTCGCTTTGGCGGAATGGAACTCGCCGAAAAAGAGAATCTCCGGCAGTTCCTCAAGTATGTCCAGGAAACCACAAGAGCATCGAATAGCGAAAGCAGCTACCTGCAATTGCTGAAATAGATTGCGGTCGCTCTCCTTCAGTTCCTTCAATTTTCAGAAAACTCTCTTTTTTCAGCAAACCCTTTCGGCAAGTCTTCTCTGAATTTTCACAAATCCCGCGGCATTGGCCGGCAAGAAATTGATACACTCCTTGGGTATCTGAAACCCTTTCTGTTCTAAGGAACTCTAATTAGTCAGCCAGCGGGTGAGCCTAGCAGAAGCAGAGCCGTCCCCCTGGGAGGAGCGCGCATCGCCATGGCAGTCAGTGAACAAGCGGTGGTGACCGGCAAGCAACTGGACACACTTTGCATCAACACGATCCGAACCCTGGCGATTGATGCGGTGCAACAAGCTAACAGCGGACATCCTGGAGCGCCGATGGGGCTGGCCCCGGTGGCTTATTGCCTGTGGCAGGAATTTCTGCGTTACGACCCCGAAGATCCGAAGTGGCTGAACCGCGACCGGTTCGTGCTGTCGAACGGGCACGCTTCCATGTTGCTTTACGCCTTGCTTTATCTCGCGGGCGTGCGCGAAGTGAACAAGGATGGGGAGGTTTTGAAGGAATTGGCGGTTCCCCTGGATCAGATCAAGCGCTTCCGGCAATTGGGGAGCCGGACTCCGGGACACCCTGAATCGCACCTCACTACCGGAGTTGAGGTCACTACGGGGCCATTGGGGCAGGGCGTCGGAAACAGCGTAGGAATGGCGATTGCGAGCCGTTGGCTGGCAGCGACTTTCAACCGTCCGGGCTTTGAGGTCTTCGACTTCAACGTCTACGCCATGTGTTCGGACGGGGATTTGATGGAAGGCATTGGCGGGGAAGCCGCGTCGCTGGCGGGGCATTTGAAGCTTTCGAATCTGTGCTGGATGTATGACCACAACGGCATCACACTGGATGGGCCCGCCGATTGGTCGTTCAGCGAAGACGTAGCTACGCGATTTGTGGGCTACGGCTGGAACGTGACGCGTGTCGCCGATGCCAACGACCTGGAGATGCTGGCCCGCGCGTTTGAGACATTCCAGAAGACCACGGATCGTCCGACACTGATCATCGTCGACAGCCATATCGGCTATGGATCGCCGCACAAGCATGACAGCAATGCGGCGCACGGAGAGCCGCTGGGCGAAGAAGAAGTGCGGCTGACGAAGAAGTTTTATGGCTGGCCGGAGGATGCGAAGTTTCTGGTGCCGGAAGGTGTTCGCGAGCATTTCCGGGATGGAGTTGGAAAGCACGGGCGGGATGCGCGGGAACGCTGGGCCCAGATGTTTGCCGGGTACTCGCAAAAGTATCCGGAACTGGCGGATCGGCTGCATCGCATGCAACGCCGTGAGCTTCCTGACGACTGGGATAAGAACCTGCCTACGTTTCCGGCGGACGCGAAGGGAATCGCTACGCGGGACAGTTCGGGGAAGGTGCTGAATACGCTTGCGCAGAATATTCCATGGCTGATCGGGGGCTCGGCCGATCTGGCTACTTCGAACAAGACGACGCTGAAGTTTGACGGCGCAGGCGATTTTGAGCCTGGCGACTACGCCGGGCGCAATCTACATTTCGGCGTTCGCGAGCACGAGATGGGCGCGAGCGTGAATGGGCTTGTGGTATCTGGAATTCGCGCGTTCGGCGCGACTTTCTTCAATTTCAGCGACTACATGCGGGCCAGCATCCGGCTCTCTGCGCTGATGGAAATTCCTTCCATTTTCATTTATACCCACGATTCGATTGGCCTGGGAGAAGATGGGCCGACGCATCAGCCGATTGAACAGCTGGCATCGTTGCGTGCGATGCCGAATCTGATTGTGCTGCGTCCCGCGGACGCGAATGAAGTGACTGAAGCATGGAAGATCATTGCAAAGTTTCAGCACAACCCCGTGGCATTGGTGCTGACCCGGCAGGCGGTTCCAACATTTGACCGCACGAAGTATGCCGCGGCGTCAGGCACGGCAAGAGGGGCATACGTGCTCGCCGATGCGCCGGGCGGCAAGCCGGATGTGATTCTGATGGCCACGGGCAGCGAAGTGTCGTTGTGCGTCGAGGCCTATGAACGGCTGAAGGAGGAAGGCGTTGCGGCGCGCGTGGTCAGCATGCCATCGTGGGAAATTTTTGAGCAGCAGGATGCTGCTTACAAGGAAAGTGTGCTGCCTTCTTCTGTCATGGCGCGGGTTTCGGTGGAAATGGCGGCCACTTTCGGCTGGGAGCGCTATGTTGGAATCAGGGGACGAATGATGGGCATGCATCGCTTCGGCGCCTCGGCGCCGTTGAAGGACTTGCTGAAGTTTTTCGGCTTCACTGCGGACGCAGTGGTTGCGGAAGCGCGCAAGGCGATGACGCAGAAGTAGCGGCAGCATGGACAGTGACTCGGTTTACCGCGCGATACGCAAAAATCGTCCAGCTTCGCTCGACGGACAGCCGAGGGCGGCTGTCCCCACAGGATCTTTAAGGAGAAATCATCATGGCACCAACGGGAGTTCTGGAAACCTCGAAAGTTACGAATCCTCTGCAGGCGTTGCTCGGGTACGGGCAGTCGATGTGGCTCGACTACATTCGGCGCGACCTGATCACGAGCGGGACGCTGAAAGCAATGATTGCGGATGATGGTCTGCGCGGGATGACTTCGAATCCTGCAATCTTCGAGAAAGCGATCGCTGAAAGCTCGCTGTACGACGATATTTTGAAGGAGCTGGCTTCGCGCCCTGAGCTCGACACGAAGGCACGCTACGAACAGATTGCCATCCGCGACATTCAGGGTGCGGCCGATATACTTCGCCCGGTTTACGACAGTTCGAAGTTCCGCGATGGATACGTCAGCCTGGAGGTTTCTCCGCTGCTCGCGCTGAAAACGCAGGAGACGATCGACGAGGCTCGCCGGTTGTGGAAGGCGGTGAATCGCGAGAACGTGATGATCAAGATTCCGGGAACAGCGGAGGGTCTTCCTGCAATTCGCCAGGTGATTGGCGAAGGCATCAACGTCAACGTGACCTTGTTGTTCGCGCAGGAAGTGTATGAGAAAGTTGCGGAAGCTCACATCGCCGGGCTTGAGGATCTGGCGAAGCGTGGTGGCAATTTGAAGAAGATTGGGGGCGTGGCCAGTTTTTTCATCAGCCGCATTGACACGCTGGTGGATTCGATCATCGATGACAAACTGAAAGCTACCACGGATGCTCAACAGCAGGCATTGTTGAAGAGCCTGCTGGGGAAGGTTGCGATTGCGAACGGAAAGCTGACCTACCAACGCTACCAGCGGATCTTCAGCGGGCCGCGATGGCAAGCCTTGGCGGCGCAGGGAGCGCAGACGCAGCGTGTGCTGTGGGCGAGCACGAGCACGAAAAATCCTGCGTATCGTGACGTGATGTACGTCGAGGAATTGATTGGGCCGGA
>DATHOK010000008.1:0-14620 GCA_035484995.1 Verrucomicrobiia bacterium
TCCATCGTTCTGCATCTGGGCGAGGTCGGATTCATCGACAGCAGCGGACTCGGCACCATCGTCCGCACCCTCACCAGCACCCGCCAGGTCCACGGAGACCTGAAGCTCTGCAATGTCCCCGAGCACGTGCTCAAGGTTCTGGAGCTGTCTCACTTGGCGAAGTTATTCGACACGCATGACTCGGAGGAGAAGGCAGTCGCCTCGTTTTACGCTCCCCAGGCCCGTGCCGAAGCGCCTGCCGCTACCGGCCGCAGCGTTCTGTGTCTCGACAGCAATGCCGATGTGCTCGCCTACTTGCGCGAGCTGCTGCGCCGCGAAGGCTACGATGTCCACACCAGCAGCCACCTGCGCGATGCGATGATCCTGATGCGCATCACCCATTTCGATCTCCTGCTGATGGGCCCTGACGTTGCCGCAGCCCCGGCCACGCAACAAGCCTTCCAGTCCGCGTGCTCCAAACTGCCGGTCATCGACCTGGGCAGCGAGTTCTCCACTAGCGATGCCGGCGAAGCCGCTGCCGCGTTGCTGGAAAAAATTCAGGTGAGACTTAACTCAAAAACCGCGTGAGCCGAGAACTATTTGGAACCCGCGGCCACCGGAGAGGGCGCAGCGTGGTCTCGCGGCTTCGCCGCATGCTGCTTCACCAGCAGGGAAAGCACGATCACTGAAACTACTGGGAAGAATAGAATCCACCACCGGACCTTCATCGAAACCAGCCTCCGGCAAACCGGCTCTCTCTTCACTTTGGGATGGAATCATACCCCAGGCGGCCGAGTGGCATCATCGCCGTTGACCATTTGCAGGGCCGGGCGCACAATCCGTGCGATAGTAGGCTCTCGACCCCATTTGGAGGAGTTGCTCCTCCTAGGAATGGTTCCGGAGAAAGGACGACATATGAAAGCAGTTCATCAGGGAGACCTCGAGCTCCTGCAGCATCCCGCATCGCAGGAACTGTTGCGCTCGAAGATTCCGGCCCGCCTGGCCTATGTGTGGACCGATGGCACGCCCCGCGTGGTCCCCATCTGGTATCACTGGAACGGCCGCGAGTTCGTGATGGCAACGCCGCCCAAGGCCCCGAAACTGAAGGCGCTCGCCAAGAATCCTAAAGTGTCGTTCACCATCGACGACAATACTTTTCCCCACAAAGTACTTCTCGTCCGCGGCACCGCACGCCTTGAACCCGTCGACGGCATTGTGCCGGAGTATGCCACGGCTGCCGAACGCTACTTCGGGCCGGAACAGGGCAAGGCCTGGGTTAAGCAACTGAGCTCGATGATTCCAGGCATGGTCCGGATCACGATTGTGCCGGAGTGGGTCGGCTTGCTCGACTTCCAGACCCGCTTCCCCAGCGCCCTATCGGCGTGATTGTTTCACGGCGACACCGGCGCCGATAGCAAGACTTCCGCGACTTCGCCGGGACGCTCGACGTGGCAGTCGTGGCCAGTCTTCACTTCTGCCACCTTCCAGCCGGAAGCGCGAGCCTTTGCGGCAAATGGCGCGAAGAACGGCCTCGCCGGATATCCTTCGGCGACGCAGGTAACGTAGGTGGCTGGAACGCTCGCTTTGCGATCGGCCGGAAGAGAAAGCGGCTCCTCGAAGCAACGCAGAGTGAAATCACAGAGCCTCGCGCGCACGAAATCTCGCGCCTCGCCTGGCTTCAACCCCCAGAGATCGAGCTGGCCTTCCCCGCCCGGCAGCCGCCAGCCGTCTCCTTGCTCTCGCGCGACTTTTCGGAAATGCGTGCCAATCTCATACGGAAGCAAGTGCAGCACACACTGCCCATCTTCTGGAATGAAGGCATCCAGGAAAACCAAACGCTCGACTCGAGTCGGGATGGTTTCGACCACACCGCTGACGATCATGCCTGCGTAACTGTGACCAACAAGGATTACGGCTCCCGCAAGCCTTGATAAGTCGCGTGAAACGTCCTCTATATGTTGCCGTAGCGTGATCTCGGGAGAGAGACGGCCTTGATCTGTGCCAAGCCCGGTGAGGACCGACGTTATCACCTTGTGGCCTTGCTTCTCCAGCAAAGGAGTCAACCGGTCCCACGTAGCAGCCGACTGCCAAGCGCCGTGAACCAAGACGAACGTCGACATGGGGAAGAGTTTAACAGGTTGAAATATCTTCTCGCGCTTGCGCTCGCCCCCGTTTGCCGACGATACTGGAAGGTCAGCGAACAATTTCAAAACGACATTATGAAAACGACTATCTCTCTCTCTTCACCCGCTCAACTTGAAACCGAATCTCTCGTCGCCATTGTGCTCGACCACACTGATCAAACGCAGAAAGACCAAACACAAAGAGACAAGAACAAAGACGCCAAGCCACAGCTCAAGCTTGCCACCGGCGACCCGGCCGTGCAGTCTGCCGCCGCCGATCTGCTGGCCAGCGGTGAGTTGACGGGCAAGCCATTCGAAATCAATTTGCTGCACAAACCTGGCGGGTTGAAAGCGAAGCGTCTGCTGCTCATCGGTGGAGGAGCGGCGAAAAAGCTTGCGACTTACGATTTGCGCCGCATCGCCGGAGCGGCTGTGCGCACGCTTAAGGCGCGCGGGATCCGCAGCTTCGCCTTCATCGCTCCGCCGAGTATTTCCGCCGAAGAAGCGGTGAGCGCGATCGTCGAGGGTGCGCTGGTCGGCAACTTCGATGCCGACTACTATCGCAGCGACCGCAAGGATCAAAAGATTGACGCACTTACGATCCTCGCCGCCGGTAACCAGGCCGCTCTCGAAAAAGCGGCGAACGAAGCGCAGGTCATTGGCGAGTCGCAAAATTTCACGCGCGACCTGGTGAATGAGCCTTCGAACCGCATGACGCCAACTATTCTGGGCGACCGCGCGAAGAAAATGTGTCAGGAAGTTGGTCTGAAGTGTGAAGTGTACGGCGCCGACAAGATCAAAGAATTGAAGATGGGTGCATTCTGGGGCGTGGCGCAAGGTTCAGACGAACCTCCGGCGTTGATCGTCATGAAATATGAGCCCGCGGGCGCTCCGGAAAAACCAGTCCTGGGACTTGTGGGCAAAGGAATTACGTTCGACACTGGCGGCATCTCGATCAAGCCGGCCGATGGCATGGAGAAGATGAAATACGACATGGCCGGCGGGGCGACAATGATCGGCGCGATGCGCGCCATTGCGCTGCTGAAGCCGAAAGTGAAGGTCATCGGCATTGTGTGCGCAACCGAGAACATGCCTTCCGGCAAAGCGCAGAAGCCCGGCGACGTGCAGATTGCCATGTCGGGCAAAAGCATTGAGATCATCAACACTGACGCCGAAGGCCGCCTCGTCCTGGCGGACGGCCTGGTCTATGCACGCCAGCTCGGCTGTACTCATCTGGTGGACGCAGCCACGCTCACCGGCGCCGTTGTAGTCGCGCTTGGCTACGCCAATGCAGGAATCTTCGCCAACGACGACGCGATGTACGAACGCTTCCACAAAGCCAATGAAGAGGCGGGCGAGAAAATGTGGCGTCTGCCGCTCGATGACGAATACAAAGACAACATCAAGTCAAGCATCGCGGATATCGTAAACTCCGGTGGACGCTGGGGCGGCGCCATCAACGCGGCCATGTTCCTGAAGGAGTTCGCCGAGGATACGCCCTGGATTCACCTCGACATCGCGGGCACGGCATGGATGGAAGATCAGAAGCCGTGGATCGCGAAAGGCCCTTCAGGCATCGCGTTGCGCAGTCTGGTTGAGTTCGTGAAGAGTTTCGCGAATTAGGTGTATCAAAATTAGAGCTTCTTAAGAACTTTGCGCTTTCTTTGCAGCCATTTCGCTACGATCGGCATCGTATGCGCCCGGAGCGGCTCGTCCGTTTCCGGAAATTCTGATTCTGGAGGCATTCCTTGAAAGCTCTGATGCTGGTTGGGGTGGTAGTGCTGGTGCTGGGGGTGCTTTCCTTTTTTGTGCCCTTCCCCCATTCTGAACATCACGGTGTCAGCATAGGCGACGCGCATGTGGGCGTCACTACGCACGATGACCAGAGGGTTCCGCCGGTCATGAGCATCGTGTTGGTTGTGGTAGGAGCGGGACTGATGATCGCCGGCAGTAAGAGTTAGGCTCTGAAGAGGTCGCCTTTACCCGGCTGTTAGGGATGGGGCGTGATCGCAACGATGGTGATGACTGGGATTCGTTTTTTAGTCCTCGTTTCGTCGGGCCCGTAATGCCAGAAAATGCGGTAAGCACCTGGCGTTTTGTTTTGGGCGTAGGCTTCGAATACCTTCTCCCCATTTGCGCCTGCAAGAGAAGTGAACTCGTGGGTATTGAGACTGGGATGATGCGGGTCTATTTCGAGGTAACCGATCGCCTTGCGAACCTGCTCGAATGTTCCCGCTTTCGACGCAGTATTTTCTAAATCCGAGTACTGCCCATCCGCCGTCAGGGTGAACTTGATTTTTCGGCGCACGCCTACTCCTTGGCGTGCCTGGCAAACGAGCCGCGATAAACGCTCTTCCCTTGCGCAGATTCCCTCAAACCTCTTTTCACGCTGGCGAGGGCCTGCGGATTCTCGTAGAGCCACGTTTCACTGGCAGGAACTGTCTTTACCGGATCGAGAACGATTTGGCCGAGAGGATTGCGGTAGATGTTGTAGGCCGTGGCGCCGCTGAGAGCCTCGCCCAGCGACAGGCGCTTCTTGGCATCCGGTTGAGCGAACTCCGAAACCAGCTGGAAATCGGGGTTCTTGATGACTGCGGACGGCGGCACGACAACAAGATATCATTAGGTGGGATCAGATGTCAAGTGGGCTTCGCCCACGCTGCATTAAGCCTGTCCCTTATGACTGCCCCGGCCGTTCATTTGCCTGCGGTTGCCTGCTCGAATGCCTTTTCCAGATTCGTGACCAGCGGGGCTTCGCTGGGCTGCAGGCCGCTGCGGCCCATCATGCGCCACAGGTATTGATTTTGCGGCCAGCCGTGCGCATCATAGACCGCCAACACATCTTCGGACGGGCGGCTCATGACCATCAGGATGATATCTGCCTGGCGCGGCTCATAGACGAGGATGAACTTTCCCCACTTCTGCATCGCATCCTGCACCGTGGCGATGGCTTGCCGGTCTTCGGCAAGCAGGTTGGGATCAAACTGGTCGCCGTCATAGCTGGTGACATAGATGAAGCGAGCGTTCACCAGCGTGCCGGGAAATGCCGGGAGATTCTGCGGAGCATTTGCTTTCGGTGCCCTGGGCGCCGCGACGGCCAGCATAGTTGCCAATAACACGACAGCAAGTACGGTGACTGAATTGGTTCCGGTTTTCATAGGGTTCTTCATAGGAATTCACTCGGCTTTGCCTTTTCAACCATTTAGATGACTGCGGCCTCGAGAGCGTTGCACGCCACTCTGATAATTACGCCTAAGTCATTGAAACGATTGTAACTGGAAGATATTGCAGAGCCAGAGCACCAGAGGGCCAGCACTGATGGTTACACCACTCACTAGGGATGCCACTTCCAGGTCCGGAAATGGCCATTAAAACGAAAGAAAGCGGCTGGGCGACCTTTAGGGCCGTTCGGGCAAACCGACTCGCGGCGCGGGATTTCGGCGAGGCGGAGTTGTTTCAGCTATATCTTAAAGATAATTTCAGCGACTGCGTACAATTTCACTAACTTGCACGAAGCGTCCACGACTTACGCCCGCTCTTTACTCAGGCGCCGAATCTTTCCGCGGCGCGAGCCTTCGCCTTGGCCGCTTCTTCCTCGCGGTTCTTTGGCGGCGCGTTGGTTTCGAGCGACTGGAGAAGCCGGGCCGAGATAGCCGCCACTTCATCGACTGCAGCGAGGAACGAAGCTTCATTCGCTTTCGACGGTTTGTTGAAACCGGTGATCTTTCTGACAAACTGCAGCGAGGCGGCACGAATCTCCTCGGCCTTGACGGGTGGTTCGAAGTTGAAAAGAGTTTTGATATTCCTGCACATTCAGAATGACCTCACCGGGGCCTCAAGGGCTGAAGCCCGCGTGTCTATAGCATCTGTGTGGCACGGCCAAAGCCGTCCCGTTCACGAGCACTTCTCGACCCGCTCTATTCTGACATACGGCCCGAACTTTACCAGAACAACATTCTCGATGCTGGATGGGCTGGAGTCAGCTGCGGATATGCTTCGCGGCGGCGCGCCGCGGTTTTGCCCAGTTCGGGGCGCAGAGCGCTTACCGAAAAAAGATTGACACAGCGACGGGGGTGCTGCGACCAAGTAAAAATCAAGTCCGACATCTAGTTTTCCGCAGCCTGCTAGAACAGCCTTCCTATGGAGAGGTTCACACGCGACTCTCCGGTGGGGCTTACGCTAGTGGCGAGAGCGATGGGTCCAACAATCGTTTCCGCAATCACGCCCAGATTAAACGTGCCGCGGACCACGACTGTGCTGGGATCGTTGAAGGCGCTGCCGGCTTCGTACCATCCGCCCCAATAGATTTTTCCTCCGACTAGCTGGGGCAGGTGATAGAGCTCGCGGCGGAATCCGAACGAGGAATAGGCGTAGTGGTTGCCGACGAATTCCTGCGGAAGGTAGGCGCCGAGACGGAAGGTTCCACCGAGAGTGAAAACCTGGAGTGGGCCGGCGGTGCCGTGGAACGTGGTTCCACCCGAGGCGAGGAAAAAGAGCGAAGTCTTCGGCCCCGTCGGAATGAAAGTAGAAGTCTGAACGTCGAGTTGTGAGATGGGATGAAGAAGGCCGGGGCTCTGCAGCACGCGGGAAAGGCTGGCAACAAGGCGCGTGCCGCGGCCCGGAACCTCGGGGCTATCCTGGCCATCCCAGACATAGCGGGCGCGGAATTCTCCTGTGCTGCCAGCGACGGAGGCCAGGCCGGCGCTGCCGATCAGGGGCGCAAGTTTCCCGTCGAAAATCTCGTAGCCGAGGCGGAGTTCGCTGCGCTGACCTGTATTGAAGCCCAGATCGAGACCGCCGCCGGCTCTTTCGTCGCCGAAAACCGCAATGCGAGTCTGTCCCGTGAATTCGTTGCGGGGCACCTTTGAGGCGAAGGCGTAGGGCGCGATGAAAAGATGCGTGTCGCCGAGCGGCTGATAGAACTCGCTGGCGGCGAGGTTGCTTGAGCCGAGCAGGAGATCGTTACGCCATTCGCCGCCGTGATGTTCGACGTCCATGAAAGTGACGCGAGCACCCGCTGCAAAATCGAACGCGGCCACGCCGGAGCCGTCGACGTTCACTGCCAAATCCACGAAGGGCGGCCCGTAGGTTTTCTCATGTGCGGTCACTCGCAGCGCGGGGACGCCATTTTGTGTGAAGCCTTCGTAGCCGAGGCGGTCGAACTCGCCTTCGCCGGCGATGCGGGTCAGTTGGGTTTCGAGTTTCGGCAGATCGAGCGGTCCGCTGGTGACCGACTTTAGACTATTTTCGAATCGGCGGTCCTGATCGGAGTCTCCGCCTTCGACTTCCACCGATTGCACTGCTTTGGGCTGGGGGCGTCTGCGAGCCGCGCGTGCGGCCAGATACTGCTGCCACTCTGCATCGTCTTTGATGGCGTAGGGCAGCAGGATGGCGGACTGATCCGCCGCGCCCTTGTAACCGAGCCGGATGAGATCGTGGAGCCGATCGTAATCGTCGATGGCGAAACTCCCAGTGTCGACGGTTACTACGGCGTTGGCGAGAGCAAGGGAGCGGCGCTCATTCTGCAGGAGCATTACGTCAAGTGCGCGGGAGAGCACACCAGTGAGAGTTTCCAGTTGCTCCTGTTCTCCTGGTGGAATGCGGAGCTCGATGGCGATCACGGTGTCGGCATCCATTTCGCGGACGGTCTCGACGGGAATGTTCTCGACCATGCCGCCATCGGCGAGCACGCGGCCATTGATTTCCACAGGAGTGAAAACGCCTGGGATGGCCATGCTGGCGCGCACGGCCGTGGCTAGAGAACCATCGCGCAGCACGACTCGGTCGCCGCTTAACATGTCGGTGGCCACGCAGCGGAAAGGAATGGGCAAGTCGTCGAAGCTGGCGATGCCGGAAACGGGGAACGCAATGCGATCAAGCAACAGGCCGACGCCCTCGCCGGGGCTGAGTCCGTTGGGACCCTGCAGGCCGTGCTTCAGGCCGAGTGCGGCCTGAATCTGGTAGTCGCGGCGATCCTGCTTGCGGCGATAGCTCAGCTGGCGGTAGGTGGGCTCGGGACGCAAAGCTTCATCCCAGTCGACGCTCTCGGCAAACTTCTGGATTTCCTCGGGTGACATACCGGTGGCATACATGGCGGCGATGATGCTGCCCATGCTGGTACCGGCCACGCGGTCCACCGGGATGTGATTCTGCTCCATCCACTCGAGCACTCCGATCTCGGATAAGCCGAGCGCACCGCCGCCGCTCAGCGCAAGACCGATGCGAGGACGGGCGACGGGCTGCGTTGCGCCATTCTGCGGTGGCTGCGGATCTTGCGCCGCGGCCGCAGCGCTTGACAGGGCCAGCACAAAAAGGAAAGCGAGTCGCGTCGCACAACTGCGACGGGTGTGGGGCGAAGACCTCATGTTCATCCTCCTGAGGACGGCATGTGGAGCTGGCTGGGAAAAAACTCACATTAGCAGGTTTGCTTGCAGACTGTTTTCCTAACGCTTGGGTGCCGGCGGCTGCAGAGCCTGCCGCGCCTGCTCAACAACTCTGCGGACAGCGTCGACCACCAGGTCCGGGCGATCGAGTTGGATGTAATGGCCGCTGTTTTTGGCGACCACACGTCTGCCACTGGTCGAGAGGCGCCCCAATTCTTCCTGCATCTGTTGCCAGGCGTCGTTAGTGGGTTTGACCAGGTCTTCCGGGAGGTCGGGCTGGGGCATTTCGGGATCGTGCGAGAGCACTACCAGAGGAATATCGCCGAGAGAGCCGCTGTTGGCGGTTTCTGCAGCGCTTTGGGAGATTGCCTTCAATTCCGCGACGCTTTCGCGCGCGCTGTGGAAGTTACAGTCGGAGGCGCGGACGGCATCGTCGTTGCCGCAGAATCCCATGAGACGCGGGATTCCGAAAGGCATGGTGAACTCGAAAAATTCCTGTTCCCGCAGCCAGGTGGCGTCCAGATCGTTGATTGCCGGTGGAAGGCGTTTCTGCTGCTCGGGGTGAGAAGAATCGACCAGGACCAGGCCGACGACCATGCCATCAAGCTCGTGACGATAAAGGCTGGCGTAGAGACGGACATTGAATCCGCCCATGGAGTGGCCGACGAGGACTAGCGGACCATAGATGCCCGCGTGTTGGAGGAGGCTGTGCAATTCGTCTACGAACGCTCTACTGGTGCGGGGGCGCGGACTGGAATCGCTATAGCCGAGACCGCCGCGGTCGTAGGAACAGACGCGAGTGAACTTTGCGATCGTGGGCTGAACTTTGTGCCAGGACATGAATGAGTCGCCCATGCCCGCATCGAGGATGACTGTTGGCGATCCCTGGCCGGTGCAGTAGATGTGCAGTTTGTAGCCGCCGATGTCGACGAGTTGGCCGGGCATGGGGTGGAAGCGACGCTCGCGAGTCTCGGAAATGTTCTCATAGAGGAAACCGACGACGAGGACGGCTACGATGAGAGTAATGAGGATGCGCACCGCTCGACTGAGCCACGATTGGGAAATGGTGGACGGGATCGGCGTGTCGGGCATGCGCTTGTTTTGGGCTCGAGCAACGCGGGCGGGGGCGCCCGCGCCACATTTGCGGCATTCTACATGGCGGGCGGCACGGTGATGCCCATGATCGCGAGCGTGCGAATCAGTTCACGACGGACTACCGCTACTGTGGCCAGCAGGAAGTACTTACGCTTCTCATCCGGCTCGCTCAGGATGGGATTACGATGATAAAAAGTGTTGAACAGTTGTGCCAGTTGGAAAACATGTTTGGCAAGGTGGGCGGGTTCGGTCGTAGCGATGCATTGGTCGACCAGGTAGGAAGTTTTCGAGGCGGCCAGCCAGAGCTCCCAGAATTCATTCCCTTTTTCACCCTCTAGAAACTTGCCCAGATCCGCGGCCGAGACCTTGTTGGCAATGTCTCTACAGAAAGTTTCGGGATCAATGGCAGCTTTCTTGAAGATGCTGGCGGCTCGAACTACGGCGTACTGCGCGTAGGGACCGGTCTCGCCCTCGAAGCTGAGGGCTTCTTTGAAGTCGAAGGCGATGACGGACTGCTTGGTGAACTTCAGCATGAAGTAACGCAGGGCGCCGATTGCGATTTGCGTAGCGATGGAGAGGCGGTCGGCATCGGTGAGCTGGGGATGGCGCGAGTCGACTTCGCTTTTGGCTGAGACGATGAGCTGGTCGAGAAGGTCGTCGGCTTTTACTCCGAACCCTTTGCGGCCGCTGACCTCGATGTAGGAACGAGTCTTATCTTCTTCGCTGAGCGTGTAGCCGAGTTCGGCGGCGCAGCGCGGAGTGAGCGCAACCATCTCATAAGAAAAATGCGTGTAGTGATCAGCGGCCTCGTTGTGGCCGAGTCCACGCAGGGCTTCGATGACCGTGTTTTGGGCTTCGGACTGGCGCGCGTCGATCACGTTGTAGATTTCTGCGACGTCGCCGAAGTGAGGATGATTTTTCTCGCCTTGCATGGCAGAGATCCAGCAGTCATGCCGGTCGGGATAGCGGTAGAACCTGCGATAGGCGAAGTCGCGTCCAAGCAGGCCGAACTTCCACATGTGGTAGGCGATGTCTTTGCCGACGTAGCCGACGGTGCCATTGGAACGGACGATTACTTTCTGGTCTTCTTCGGAGATGTCTGAGGGGCGGATATCGACGCCGGGTTTCAGCGGAATCTCCATGAGTGTGTCATCGAGATCGCCGGCATTGTCTGATCCGTTAGCTTTTTTCTTGGCGTCGGCAGTCGCGGGCGAGGGCGCCCGCGCCACACGACCTGTGCCAGCACGGCGCATGACCCAGCAACCTTTGTTCTTGCCTTCGTTCTCGTAGGTGAGCACGCCGGCTTCTTTCAGCTTGACGAAAGCCGCGTCCCAAAAGTGCAGATGCAGGATTTCACTCTCCTCGGGCAAGAAATCGTATTCAATGTCGAGGCGGTCCATGGTTTCAAGGTGGCGGCGCAGGACGGCAGTCGAGATCAGTTCGGCGATGGCCGCGGTTTCGCTGCTGGCATCTTCTATGGCGTGCAGCGTCTGGGCGCGCGCTTTCAGATTTTGCTTGTCTTGCTCATACCACTGCGAAACCCGGGCGTAGAGATCCCAGCAGTAGTAGTCGAAGCGCGGCTGGCGACTCAGAGCTTCGATTTCTGCGCGGGACTTTTTCTCGATATTCATGAAACCCACGACCACGTCGGCGACTTGCACCCCGGTGTTATCGATGTAGTTCTGGACGTCCACTTCCCTGCCTGCGTAACGCAGCAGGCGCACGAATGTGTCGCCAAGAATCGCGTTGCGAAGATGGCCGATGTGGGCGGCCTTATTGGGGTTGATGCTGGTGTGCTCGACGAGAATCTTTCCTGCGGGAATTGCGACGAGCGGCTTCTGGTCGGCGGCGAGAGCAGCGGCCATCCAAACGCGATCGATTCTGACATTCAGATAGCCGGGAGGCGCGACCTGCATCCCGGCGATGCCCTCGATCGGCCCGATTTCAGCTCGGATGGCTTCGGCGAGCTTAAGCGGAGCGGTGCGCAGCGGCTTGGCGAAGGGAAAGAGAGGGATGGCGAAATCGCCGAGCTCCACCTTGGGAGGCTGCTCGATGACCACGTTCGGCAGAGTTGCGTCCGGATAACGGCGACGAAGAAACTCTACGATTCGTCCGGCTAGAACATGTTCGAGATGACGATACAAGGCTTCCCTCTGCGCTGTCTAAGAAGATAGTGATTCTAGCAGAGCGCGCGGGGACGCTGGTTTGACGCAGGAGGAAGCCTTCCCTATGATGAAAAATCAGCTTCATTTCTATGCGTATTGCTTACCTAGAGTGTTTTTCCGGCATGAGCGGCGATATGTTTATGGGCGCGCTTGTGGATGCCGGAGTTCCGGCGCGGGTGTTCGAGGAAACGGTGGCGGCACTGAGGGTGGGCGCTGAGTTAGAGATTTCGCGAGTGGTGCGCAGTGGGATTTCGGCCACCAAGGTGGATGTTTACGTTGATGGGGAGAAGGACTTGCCTCGGGAGGAGTACTGGGACGGGATGGAGCAACATCAGCATTCCCATGAGCACAGGGGGCATTCGCATTCCCATGCTGGTGAGAGTTCGCGGGCGGGGGCACCCGCGCCACATTCACACTCTTATGAGCATTCTCGCGGGCTCGGTGAGATTTGCCGGATCATTTCGGCGGCTTCGATTTCGGAATCTGCTAAGAAGACGGCTATCGCTATCTTCGAGGCGCTGGGACAGGCGGAGGCAAAAATTCACGACACTTCGATCGAGAGCGTGCATTTTCATGAAGTGGGCGCGGTGGATGCGATCGTGGATATTGTTTGCGCGGCCGTTGGGGTCGAGGCGCTGGGAGTGGATGAGATTATCTGTTCACCTTTGAATGTGGGCGGCGGAGTGATGAAGTGCGCGCATGGAACGTTTCCGGTGCCGGCTCCGGCGACGGTGGAGCTGCTAAAAGACGCGCCTGTATATTCGTCTGGTTTGCAGGCGGAGTTGGTCACTCCGACGGGCGCTGCGATCGTGAAGACGCTGGCGTCGCGCTTCGCGGCGTTTCCAGAGATGAAGATCGAGAAGTCGGGTTATGGAGCGGGATCTCAGGATTTTCCCGGGCATCCGAATGTGGTGCGGCTGACGGTTGGAGAAGCCTCCTCGACTCTGGCTGCGAAGACTGCGTCGGAGACGATCACGGTGCTGGAGGCAAATCTCGACGATTTGAATCCGCAGGTGTTTGGATATGTGATGGATCGATTGCTGGAAGAGGGCGCACTCGATGCCTTTGGCATGCCGGTGCAGATGAAGAAGAACCGTCCGGGAATGCTGTTGACGGTTTTGTGCCGCCCCGAAGACGCGGGCAAGCTGGCGCAACTGATTTTCACGGAAACCACGACGCTGGGCGTGCGGCGGCGCGATGAGATGCGGCAGACTCTGGCGCGACGGTGGGAGAACGTCGGCACGCCGTGGGGCGAGGTGAGGATCAAGATCGCCAGTATGAACGGGACGGTCACGAACTACGCTCCGGAATATGAGGATTGCCGGCGCATCGCGGCGGAGCATCATGTACCGCTGAAGACTGTGATGCAGGAAGCTGCGCAGGTTTATCTCGGAAATCAAAAGCAAAATCTCTAACCACAGGGGACATAGAGGCGCGCAGGGTAGTGCAAGATATCCTAATGAACCGGAAGTTTTACATTACGACGCCGATTTATTACGTGAATGCGCATCCGCACATCGGGCATGCGTACACGACAATCGCGTGCGACACGATTGCGCGGCGGCAGCGACTGCTGGGCGCAGAAACGTTTTTTCTTACGGGCACCGACGAGCACGGACAAAAGATCGAACGGGCGGCGCAGGCCGCGGGAAAAACTCCCCAGCAGTATGCAGACGAGATTTCGGCGGAGTTCCGGCGCTTGTGGAAGCGGATGGGCATCTCAAACGACGATTTCATACGCACCACGGAAGACCGGCACAAGAAGCGGGTGCAGGAGCTCTTCCGGAAGATTCGTGACAATGGATACATCTACAAGGGCACTTACACCGGGCAGTACTGCGTGTCGGATGAGCTTTATGTTGATGGCGCGCAGCCGGGCGACCCTTGCCCCACTTGCGGGCGCATTACGGAGACCGTTAAAGAAGAGAACTACTTCTTCAAGCTCTCAGAATTTCAGGACAAGCTGCTGGCGCTGTATGCGGATTCGGAGTTCATTCGTCCGGAGGCGCGGCGTAACGAAGTAGTTTCGTTTGTGCGTTCGGGGCTGCGCGATCTCTCGATCAGCCGTTCGACGTTTACCTGGGGCATTCCGGTGCCAGACGATCCCAAGCATGTGATTTACGTCTGGCTCGACGCGCTGGCGAACTACATCACCGCAATTGGATACGGTTCTTCGCACCCCGGGGCACAGGAGGCGTTCAAGAAATTCTGGCCGGCTGATGTGCAGATGATCGGGAAAGAGATTGTCCGCTTCCATTGTGTTTATTGGCCGGCGTTTCTGATGGCGGCGGGACTGCCGGTACCGAAGGCGATTGTGGCCCACGGCTGGCTGCTGTTTGAAGAAAGCAAGATGTCGAAGTCGCGCGGCAACATCGTGCGCACCGAGACGATTCTCGACGTACTGGGCGCGGATGCCTTGCGCTACTTTCTGCTGCGGGAAGTTGTGTTCGGGCAGGATGGATCATTTTCGTTCGACGCGCTGGTGCAGCGCTACAACTCCGACCTGGCGAATGGGCTGGGAAACCTGGCGAGCCGCACGCTGACCATGATCAATCGGTACTTCAAGGGCGAGGTACCGTATCCGTCACCGGGAGCGTCCAGAACGGCTGCGGATGATGCGATTGCCGAGACCGCGCGGAAGACGATCCGCGAGTTTGGAACTCTGTTCGATCAATTCCAGTTTTCGCGGGCACTGGAAAGTGTGTGGGCACTGGTGGCGGCGGTGGATAAATACATCGTCGAAAATGAGCCGTGGGCGCTGGGCGAAAAGCTGGATGAAGACAGCCGCGCACGTTTAGCGACAGTACTTTACACTGCGGCTGAAGCGCTGAGAATTGCGACCGCGCTGGCTTATCCGGTCATGCCCGACGCGACG
>DATHOK010000009.1:0-10521 GCA_035484995.1 Verrucomicrobiia bacterium
CTCGTGATATCCTTCGAGAAATCTCTCCCGGACCCATGCCGCTTTTGCCAAGCCTAAGCTATTACCGTCGCATTATCAGCGCCTATCTCCTCGGCGGGCAGAGCCAACTGACCTTCTGGCACGAAGCCCCAGAAGAAAATCTGAATGCGAGCGGAAATGAACTCGGCGAGTACTACATGCTGTTCACGGAAAAAGCACACTACAACGGTGCCTACGACTCAGCCGGCGTTCCCCAACTCGATTACCGCGGCAAGATCGGCCGCCAATACAACCCCATCGCCATCGCGCAATACGGATTAGGTAACTACAATCTCCTCTGCCGCACTGGCAGCGCCGAATCTCGCAACAAATTCTTTCGGGTTGCCGACTGGCTAGTCGCCCATCTCGAAAAAAATCCCCAAGGACTCGCGGTGTGGAATCACCATTTCGATTGGGAGTATCGCGACACGCTGCGCGCACCGTGGTATTCCGCGCTCGCGCAAGGTCAGGCGATTTCCCTCCTGGTGCGCGCTCATCAGCTCGAACTTAACAAAGACTCGGGCAATGCGCGCTATCTCGACGCCGCACAACAAGCCTTGGCCAGCTTCTTCAAACCAGTCGCGGAAGGCGGAGTCACATTTACCGACGAAAAAGGCGACATCTGGTTCGAGGAATACATAGTCTCGCCGCCCACTCACATCCTGAACGGCTTCATCTGGGCAGCTTGGGGCGTGTACGATTATTTTCTGGCGACCCAGGACCATTCCGCGCAGGACCTCTTCGCCCGCGCCGTGCGTACTTTGACGCGCAACCTCGATCGCTACGATCTTGGATTTTGGTCGCTGTACGAACAATCGGGTACACGCCTGCCCATGGTGGCCAGCCCTTTTTATCATCAATTGCACATCGTTCAGTTGCGCGTGATGCATCGCTTGACCGGCGAAGACAAATTTGCGCGCGTCGCCGATCGCTGGGAAAGCTACAGCCGCAGTCCGAGCAAGCGAACTCGCGCCCTGTGCTACAAGAGCGCATTCAAACTTTGTTATTACTAGCTTCTCTTAACTACTGAGACTCAATGAAGATTCTTTACGTCTCGCAATACTTTTCACCCGAGATGGGTGCGCCGGCCGCGCGCGCGGCCGAATTGTCGCGGCATTGGGCCGCGGCAGGTCACGACGTGTCGGTTCTCACCGGGTTCCCCAATCATCCTACCGGCGTCGTGCCCCCGGAATATCGCAGCAAGTTCCGGAGACTGGTCGCGCATGAGGAAATCGACGGCGTAAATGTCGTACGCACATGGCTGCTTCCTTTTCCGAATCGAAAAGCGCACGAGAGAATGCTGAACTACAGTTCGTTCTGCGTATCGGCGGCGAGCACCGGCCTTTTCCTCACGCGGCCTGACGTTGTGATTGCCACGTCCCCGCAGTTGCTGGTCGGCCTTTCGGGTTGGTGGCTGGCTCGCTGGAAGCGTGTCCCGTTTGTCTTCGAAGTGCGCGATCTCTGGCCTGAGTCGCTGGCCGCGGTGGGCATGGGTGAAGGCAATTCGCTCCTGCACCGGTCGTTAGCGAAGATTGCCGGCTTCCTGTATCGCCACGCGGATCGAATCGTCGTGGTCACGCCCGCCTTTGAAGACTATCTGGTGAAACACTGGCGCGTACCTCGGGAAAAGATTTCAGTGGTCGAGAATGGAGTTGAGACCCAGCTGTTTACTCCGGAGCCATCTTCCGGAAAAGCCGCCGCCCTGAGAAACGAATTAGCTTCGGATGGAAAGTTTGTCGTTTCCTACGTCGGCACAATGGGAATGGCACACGGGCTGGAGACAATTCTCGCCGCCGCTTCTCAGTTGCGCGACACAAATCCTGAAACTGTTTTTCTCATGCTGGGGGAAGGCGCTGAGAAAGAACGTATCGCAGCGCTGGCGCGGGAGCGCGGCCTAAAGAATGTGCGATTCGTCGGTCAGCAGCCCCGCGAAAAAATTCCCGCCTACATTTGTGCGTCGGACGTATGCCTGGTTCTGTTAAAAAAAACCGATCTCTTCAAGACAGTGATTCCTACAAAGATGCTGGAATTCATGTCGTGCGCGTGCCCGGTAATTCTCGGTGTGGACGGGCAGGCTCGCGCGATTCTCGAAGAAGCCCGCGGCGGACTCGTCATCGAACCTGAAAATTCGGACGCCCTGGTGGATGCCATTCGCTATCTGGCAACGAATCAAGAAGCCGCTCGCGCGCTGGGAAAGAACGGCAGGGAATACGTCGTGCGAAGGTTATCCCGCCAACAGACTGCCGAAAGATACGTTCGCGTGCTCGAACATTTGTTGAATTTGCCGGAGCGCAGCAGCACCAAAGTTGCCGCATAAGCCATCTGCAAAGGGTGTCTTGCTCTTAGCGATACCGGGCCCAGGGATTCACAGCCTCAGGGATGCACAGCTAAGATCGCCAATCCCGATCCCGCCGCTACAGCCGCGTTAAACCCAGCGCTCGCCGCCACTCGCGCTCCGCTGAGCGGCACAAAAAGGATGTCATCGGCCTGCATGGTGATATCGGGAGCTTTCGCTTCGAGCATCTTCTTCAGGGGAACCCGCGTCTCCGTCATTCCAGCCGGTCCTTTGTGAATAATTCGCACTCCCCCCAGCTTCGCAGTGTGATTCGTTCCGCCCGCGAGCGCCAGCGCCTCCAGTACAGTCAAGGTGCCGTTATCTACCAGGAATCCCGCGGGGCGCCCTACATCCCCCACCACGTAGATGATCGGCGCTTTCGGCACCGTAATCGTGTCACCAGGCAGGATCTCAACGTTATCCTGCAAATCGTCCGCCAGATTTCTAGGCAGGTTCACGGTGATCGATCCGCCCGCAGTGTTCTGCCGGATGATGCTTATCTTCCGCGCTGCCGACCCAGTGAACCCCCCGGCCAGCGAGATCATGTCGTAGAGTTTGCGTTCCCCCAAAGCCGGGTACAGGCCGGGCTTGGCCACTTCGCCGAGGATCGTTACTCCCTGGGAAGCGGACTCGTCGATGAAGATGCTAACGTGGGCATTGTGGACAAAGCCCCCATCCTCCAGCCGTTTCTGGATCAAGGCCTGCGCCTCATCCACCGTGAGGCCGCCCACGTGCACATAGTCAATTAGCGGAAGATACACATCGCCCGCATTGCCGATTCGCGCTTTGGTGGCCAACTCCGGCACGTTGTAAACGCTTACCTCAAGTAAATCGCCCGGACCCAGCTTCACCTGCGACGTATTGTCATTAGCGGTGGCCGCCAGGCCCGCCTGAGCCGCGCTCGGAGCAGCCTTCTCGGTGTCAACGTTCTTTCCGTTTGGAACCGCAGCCTGAGAAACAGGCGCTGCTGGCACTGCACTCTCCGTAGGTGATGATGCGGCGTCCTGCTGCGCCCAAGCCGCGAACTCTGCTCCCCAAAGCAATACAACAACAACAACAACAAAGGCCGCAAGCAACCCGCGGCTGCGGGCAAAACCGAATCTGCCGAACTCCATTCCAAGCCTCGGGCGGAAGAGATCGTTGAAAAGAAAGAAAGAAGGATCGGTCAGAAGTTTAGCACAGCCCGTCCCGCGCCGGTCACGCCGAGTTGCGGAAGTCTCTTATCGAATCGTGTTTTCCACAGCTTTTTCACACCGGGGAATTGAAACAGAGCGCTCAGGCTGCTAGATTCCGAACAACCCTCAGACGCAGACAAACAGAACGTACCCGTTAACTCACTACCAGCCAGCATCGTGCTGCTGCCATACTGCTCTGTCGGATGAGGATGCAGTGCGCCGACGTTCGTATTTGCTTGGAGCGGAGGAGGATCGTTGACCATAGTTTTTTTTGCGATTTTCTTCCTGTCGCTGTTGTTCTCGTTTGTCCTCACTCGTTACGTGCGGGACTTTGCATCCCGGCGCGGCTGGGTCGCGGTTCCGTCTCAGGAGAGGCATCTGCACGCCCACCCTTTACCTCGTCTGGGTGGAGTGGCTATCTTTCTTTCCTTCTCGCTGAGCATGTCAGTGGCTGCCCTGCTGGCTTCTTACGTTCCGCGCCTGCATTCGGCGTTGTCCGGGAAGACTCTGCTGACCATCCTGGTGCCCGCATCCCTCGTTTTCCTGCTCGGCCTCTATGACGACCTTTACACCGTAGGCCCCTACACCAAGTTCGCGGTGCAATCTCTGGCCGCCACCATGTTGTTCATGGGCGGTCTTCGTATTCTTAATGTCCCCGTGCTTTTCGGCGAGCATCAACTCCCGTGGTTCGTGGGCTTGCCTTTCACAATTTTGTGGGTTCTGGCCATCACCAACGCTTTCAACCTGATCGATGGCCTTGACGGCCTGGCGGCCGGTTCCGCCTTGTTCTCCACGCTGGTGGCGTTCGTGGTCACGCTGCTGAACGGATACTCCCTGGTCACGGTGATGACCATCGCCCTGGCCGGCGCGATCCTTGGCTTCCTGCGCTACAACTTCAATCCAGCGACCATCTTTCTCGGAGATTCCGGCAGTCTCTTCATCGGTTTCCTGCTCAGCGCGCTGGCTCTGGCCGGCGCCCAAAAAGCCCCGACCATTGTTGCCGTCGCCATTCCCGTGGTTTCCTTCGGCCTGCCGATTCTCGAGACGTCGCTCTCCATTCTCCGGCGCCTGATCAGCGGCCGCCCTGTATTTACTGCGGACCGCGAACATATCCATCACAAGCTGCTGCAGCACGGCCTCACTCATCGCCAGGTTGTAATTGTTCTCTACGCTGTCTCTGCCGTGTTCGCGCTGCTCAGCCTTTTTCTGCTTTGGCCAACGGGCAGCTCCCTCGGCCTGGTTCTTGCCGTGCTCGGAATCGGCATCTGGATCGGCGTTCAGCGCCTCGGCTACCTCGAATTAGGTGAACTCGGCCGCGTCGCCCAGCGCACCTTCGAGCAACGCCAGATCTTCATCAACAACCTCTCCATCCGTCGAGCCACCGAGGAACTTAAAGCGGCTCGCGACTACGAGCAGATTCGGCGCATCCTCGAAGCTGCCTTCAGCTCCAACGATTTCGATGGGCTTGACGTGAAATTCAAGCTCTTCCCCGGCGAATCCCCTCCCGTCGCCGCAGAGCCAGGCTCGCAAGCTCAGCGCGGGGAAGCATCTTTTCACTGGGGTAAGACCAGAGGAGCGCGATCCCTTGAGGGCGTGGCGGTTTGGACTCTGTCGCTCGATCTGACGAATTCATCCAACCGTCGCCGCGGTATGATGATGGTTCATCGCCTTTGCTCCCAACGCGATCTTCAGGTCGATATCAATCTTCTGACGTCGGCCTTCCCCGTCGCTCTCGCCGACGCACTCGACCGCACTCTGCAGCACACCGTGCAAGTCATTCCGCTTCCAGGTCAGCCGCTTCCAGGTCAGCCGCTTCCAGGTCAAGATGATCAGGGATTCATTGCTGCCCAGGCCGGCTAGTAAGTTGTCGAAGGATGAAGCAATGGGAACTACGAACCCACGCGCTGAGCGCGCGTCGTTCAGGCTCGGGCAAGCACGAGTCGAGGCTCGTAGTTACAGCGTTGCGCTGGCGTAAGAATTAATCTCACAATTCAAGCAAACTTCTTCGAAGGTCGGCGTTGTCCACTGCATAGTTTCCTCCTGCATTCGAAACTTGTTCCAATTCTAACCCAGCACTCCCTGCCCAATCAACAGCCGCAGCGGAACGGTAGTGATTGTCATCCTGAGCAAGCGCTTTTTGTGCAGCGAAGAGCATGTCCCGAGCTTGCCGATGGAATCTGGGCGAGCCGCGCGATGTCTCGCAGCCTGCCCTGAGAGAGCGAGAGCGACCGAAGGGTTCTTTGCGACACGATAATCGCGCGTTTGGCTCGCTTCCTTACCAAACTGCACCACTACCCAACTATGAATCAGCAACTTTTCCACATGAGGAACCATTACCGCCACTGCCTAACCCTCCGCATCCCTGTTTACCTTGATGTCTCTCAGTTTGCGATCTCTTTCAGTTTCGGCGGGAAAGGCAATCATGTTTGGTAAGACGATTTATGGCACTGCTTTCAAGGACGTTCATTTCGTTCCTCTTCAGTCAGCTACGTTCTGCGTCCAGTGTGAACTCATCACCACCAATCACCGGCCCTATTGCCTGGCTTGCGGCAATCCCGCGCTGCTCAGTCTTTCCCGCGTTCTCGGCGGATCCCTTCGCCATCAGCAGACCGCTCACCTCATCACCGATTCCGAACTCGACAGTCTGGTCCGTGATCTGCTGCGCACCGTCCCCGATCCACACATTTTGAACGACGAATTCGCGAACGTTGCTGATCATCACGCTCGCATACCCTCGATCGCGCTTCGCAGCCAGCTTCGCGTCGCCAATGCAGCCCACCCCGCTTCTGGTTTTCGCGCCGTTCATGCCGGGGAGCATCTCGCGCAAGAGGTCGACATTCGCGCCGCGGAACTGGATCTTGAGCCCGCCATCAGCGCCATCACAGAACGTGCTCAACATCTCACTGGCGCTACCGGCGCCGCTATCGCTCTGCGTGCCGGCGACGAAATTGTCTGCCGCGCCCGCGCCGGACGCACCGCCCCCGACCTCGGTGTCCGCCTGCAAACCGACGCCGGCATCTCCGCTGAAGCCGTTCGCACCGGCGAAGTTATGCTGTGCCACGACGCCGAACGCAACCCACGCGTCGACCTCGCCAGTTGCCGCCGTTTAGGCGTACGTTCCATTCTGGTCTCTCCACTGCGCTACTATCGCCGCACTCTCGGCGTGTTCGAAGTCCTGTCGTCCTCCGCAAGCGCCTTCGATGAGCGCGATGTGGCCACCATGCAACTCCTTTCCAGCATGATGGTTGCCGCCATTTCTCGCATCTCCAGCTTGCATCAGGCCCAGATTCTGCGTCGCTCGGCATAGGGTCTTAAGTTTTGGGTGATTCCCGGCCACGCTTACCTTCCGATTTCTCCTGCTACTTTTCCACAATATCGGGTTAATATGTACCAGCAAGACTAGGAGCTTGGTGTCCCTATGTCGGCTATCGCTGAAGCGTCCCGACCTGTTTCCCTGAACCGCCGTCGTCGCGTGCGTCAGAAAGTGCATGCGCCCGCCTATGCGAGTTTCGGCGGCGCTTCCAACAGTGGAATGATTGATCTCTACGAGGTCCTCGACATCAGCGAGGTCGGCGTCGCACTGCAGTGCTCATCGCCAATGAAAGCCGGCCAGCAGCTGGACTTGTCTCTGGATCTCGCCGAGGCCGGCGGGCCGATCTACACGCCCGCCCGCGTAGTATGGTCAGACGAGACCGGACGCGTTGGTCTCAGCCTGCCAGCTCTCGGCAACTCGGCTCTGCACCGCCTGCAGGAGTGGCTGTTCTTGAATGCCATGGCTTCGGCCGCCAACGCCGCGTCTTCCGGCGCGCAGACACCTTCAGTCTCGCAGCCCGGCGCGCCCCGGCCAAACTATACCGACACGCTTACCGCCGCGTCCGCAGTGCAGCGCGAAGTGGAATCCCAAGGTTCCGATCTCGAAGCGGTTCTTTCCCTGATCGCTTCCCGGTCACAATCCCTACTGCGGGCTTCCGGAGCGGCAATTGCCCTTGCGGCCAAGGACCCCGGCACCATGATCTGCCAGGCCAGCGCCGGCCCCAGCGCTCCGCCGGTGGGCGCAATCTTGCAGGTGGGTTCAGGTTTCTCCGGCGAGTGCGTGCGCACCGGAAGAGTATTGCGCTGCGATGACACCGAAACCGACGAGCGCGTGGACTCCCAGAGTTGCCGCGCCCTCGGCATTCGCTCCATGCTCGCCGCTCCCCTGCGTCTGGGCGAACGGGTGGTTGGCCTGCTCGAAGTTTTTTCCGCGCAACCCTGCGCCTTTGGTGAGAACGACAGCGCCGTGCTGCAGCGTTTCGCGGAGACGATTGTTACCGCAGTCAATCGCGCTGTGCGCGTTCATCAACCCGCCCCGGATCCTTCTCCAAAATCTCCCGCGCCGGGTAGCATTCTGTTCGCTCGCGAACCCGAGCCGTACAGCGAAAAAAAAGATGATTCGGTCACAAATGGTTCGGCCGACGCCGACCAAGTAGGCGGCATTCGCTTGCCTCGTGCTCATCTCTACTTCCTTGTCGTTGTCGCCGCCATCATTTTTTTGGTGCTCGGCTATACCCTCGCACCATGGATCCAGGAGAAATTCCGGAGCCGCGGACAAAACGGGGAACAAACTGTTCTAGCTTCGACGAAAGTGCCGCCCCAGGCCATCGTTATTCCTCCAGCCCCGGCTGTCGAAACGGCAACCCTCGACCAACTCCGCCACTTCGCCGACAAAGGAGAACCGGCGGCCGAATATGCCTTGGGCATGCGTTACGCATCCGGCGAGGGCGTGAAGCAGGATGAAAAGGAAGCCGCCTCCTGGTTCCTCAAAGCAGCCGAGAATGGAAACGTGAAAGCCCAGGCCACCCTCGGCACGCGTTACTGGGGAGGCCGCGGCGTCCCCGCAAGTCTGGCCCAAGCCTACTTCTGGACCGTCCTGGCCCGCGCTGCCGGAGACCCTAACAGCAAGATGTTTGCTGAGATCCTCGCTTCCCGCATGACGCACGCCCAAGCCGTAGCCATCGAACAAAAAGCCGAAATCTGGTACGAACAACACGAATCCAACGCCAAACCCGCCCCCGGCCGCTAAGTATCACCTCAATCTCTTGTCATCCTGAGCGGAGCATGTGCTTCGCGAAAGCGAAGCGCATGCGGAGTCGAAGGACCTCATACCCGCACGCGCCAGCACCAGCCCCGCAAGAAGTCTCCACCACGGACCCGCGCTCGCACTCCCCAGCGTTAGAATAGACCCAGAGCTCCCTGTGCCCACCCTCCGCACTGTTCTCGACCAGCAAGTCCGCGAAGCCGATCCCGCGCTCATCGAGAAACTCGACAATAACCGCGTGCGCTGCTTCGCCTGCGGACATCGCTGTCCCATCCCCGAAGGCCAGCCCGGAGTCTGCAAAGTCCGCTTCAATCGCGGCGGCACGCTCTACGCACCCTGGGGATACACCGCCGGAACTCAGTGCGACCCAGTCGAAAAGAAACCATTCTTCCACGCTCATCCCGGAGCGCTCGCCTACAGCTTCGGCATGCTCGGCTGCGATCTGCACTGCGCCTATTGTCAAAACTGGGTAACGTCGCAAGCGCTGCGCGATCCCACCGCCGTCTCGCTTCCGCTCGAGGCCTCACCCGAACTTCTGGTGCGTGACGCCATCGCTCAAGGCGCAAAGATTTTGGTCAGCACCTACAATGAGCCGCTGATCACCAGCGAATGGGCGGTAGCCGTATTCAAGCAAGCCAAGGCCGCCGGACTGATCACCGGATTCGTTTCAAACGGCAACGCCACTCCGCAGGTTCTCGAATACCTGCGCCCCTGGCTCGATCTGTACAAAGTCGATCTCAAGAGTTTTGACGACCGCCATTACCATGAACTCGGTGGCCGCATCGCTCCCATCCTCGACAGCGTCCGCCGCATCCACGAATCAGGACTTTGGCTTGAGATCGTCACGCTTCTAATCCCCGGCTTCAACGATGGCGCCGACGAACTACGCCGGCTCGCCGAATTCCTGGCCGGCATTTCACCAGACATTCCCTGGCACGTCACCGCCTTCCACGGCGATTACAAAATGACCAGTCCCCGCGACACAAACTCCGAAGACCTCCTGCGCGCCGTCGAAATCGGCCGCCAGTCGGGCCTGCGTTACATCTACGCCGGCAATCTCCCCAGCGCAGTCGGC
The DNA here is from genome assembly GCA_035484995.1 of Verrucomicrobiia bacterium. Lineage (GTDB taxonomy): Bacteria > Acidobacteriota > Terriglobia > Terriglobales > Acidobacteriaceae > Sulfotelmatobacter. Next base: position 9,681 of record DATHOK010000009.1, read on the forward strand.
GAATGGGAAGACACGCGCTGTCCAAACTGCACTCAAACTCTGATCAAGCGCTACGGCTACCTGATCAAAGATTATCGGCTAACGCCAGACGGCCACTGCCCGAACTGCGCCACAACAATCCCCGGCCGCTGGTCCGCCAGCTTCGAAGGCCAGATCACGTCCCGCCCTTTCCTGCCACGCAAGCGCGCGCCTTTGTTTACCATCGAAAGTCGGTAGCTCGGCGTCACCTCCCTAAACTCGGTCAGCTATAATTCCTTCGGCGTCATCCCGAGCGCAGCCGTTCTTCAGGTGGAGCGAAGAGCCTGCCCTGAGCGGTAGCGCGAAGGGATCTCCCGCGCATCAAAACGCGCCAAGTGCCAACAGCACCACCTGAGATTCCTTCTCGTAAATGAGGAAGCCGCCCATCACCGCTCTCGTGATCGTATTCGCGATCCTGCTCACCTCCTGCTCCCCGCGCGATTTCCTCACGCGCCGTCTGGCCGCGGACCTGATCGCGACCTCCGACACTTTTCGCATCCAGCAGCAATTTCAGCTGCGCCTCGGCGTAGTCGCCAACAAGGATTACCTCTCTCCCGACTACCTTGCGCTTCAACATCACGGCTGGATCTCCGCCACCAACGTCCCATGCCCACCAGCTCTGGCCCCGCCACCGTGCTGGGATGTCATGCTCACTCCCTCCGGCGTCGATACGTTTCAAAATCTGATCGCTCCCGGCGATGCGGAGAATCAATCCATCACCATCCCCGCCGCGCGCCGCGAACTGCTAGCCATCACCGGCATCGCCAAACAGGACAACCTCGCCGACGTCGAATTTACCTGGCACTGGATTCCCCTGAACGAA
>DATHOK010000010.1:0-9821 GCA_035484995.1 Verrucomicrobiia bacterium
ATCGGAATCCCATCCTTCCAGGTGGCGCGCCCGCACAGCACGCCGTTGAACTTCACTCCAGATTCCCCGGCCAGCTCCAGAGTTTCGCTGAACTCGGCATTGCTCACGCCCGCCGAAAGATAAATGAACGGCTTGGTAGCGACGTTCGCAGCCTGATGGAACAAGTCGATGGCTTCTTTCTTGCTATATGCTTTCTGCCCTGAAAAACACTTTACGCCCTCGACGAACTTCATATTCACCGGCACCTCGACCTTCAACACGTCGACTCCATAGCGGTCTTTGCTGAATTCCCGCATGCTCTCAGTGACGATCTGCGGCTTCTTTTTCGCGTAATCCAATCCCTTCTCGTCCGCGCCCTCGTCGTATCCGACAAACTCCAGAAAATAAGGAACATCATTCGCGCGGCATTCGTCGCCAATGCGCTCAACCCAGGCATGCTTTTTGTCATTCACATCCTTGGGATCGAATGGCGTGTAGTAGAGCAGGATCTTCACGCAATCCGCTCCAGCTTCTTTCAGTCGCCGCGCCGACCAGTGATCGAGCAAGTCGCCCAGTCGTCCTGGCCCCGTCTTGTCGTATCCCGTCTTCTCATAAGCCAGCAGCAGCCCGGCATTCTTGGCCCGCCGTTTCGAGGCCGGCAATCCCCACTCTGGGTCCAGCAGAATGGCGCTGGCATGTGGCGTCAAGACCTCCGTGACCAGAGTCTTGAATTCCTCCATCATCGCATCGCTGACTTCCCCGCCCTTTTCTTTACCCAGCGATTTCTGCAGTGACCCGCGCTGATCCATTGCTGCCGCCGCAATCACGCCGCGTTCATTCGAAACCCTCTTGAGACCTGCCAGCTTGCCAGGGGTAAGCTTCATAGATTCCTCCGAATTGGTACCGAAAAGATGAGTACTTGGAACGGTTAATTGTAAACTAAGGAACGCGTCGCGGGACTCTACTTCCCGAAGGAACCATTCATCATGCCCATTGCCACAACCAATCCCGCCACCGGCGAAGTTATCAAAACCTTTGAGCCTCTCTCCGCAGCGCAGATCGAGCAAAAGCTCCGGCTGGCTGTCTCTGTTTTCCGCGCCGAGCAAGAAACTCCCTTCGCCGAGCGCGCCCGCCGCATGCGGAAGGCCGCCGACATCCTCGAACGTGATAAAGACAAGTTCGCTCACCTCATGACGCTCGAAATGGGCAAGCCTTACAAAGCCGCCGTGGCCGAAGCTGTGAAGTCTGCCGGAGGTTGCCGCTATTACGCCGAGAACGCGGAGAAATTTCTGAGCGATGAAATCATCGAAACCGCCGCAAAGAAGAGCTTCATCCGCTACCGGCCCATCGGCCCGATTCTCGCCGTGATGCCTTGGAACTTCCCTTTCTGGCAGGTCTTCCGCTTCGCCGCTCCCGCGTTAATGGCCGGCAACGTCGGACTGTTGAAGCATGCCTCGAACGTTCCCCAGTGTGCGCTAGCGATTGAAAAGATTTTTCTCGAGGCCGGCTTCCCCGAAGGCGCGTTTCAGACTCTGCTGATCGGCTCGCAACAGGTAGACGCGATCCTCAACGACCCGCGCGTAGTCGCAGCCACACTCACTGGAAGCGAGCAGGCAGGAATACAGGTTGGAGTCGCCGCCGCGAAACGCATCAAGAAAGTCGTGCTCGAACTCGGCGGCAGCGATCCTTTCATCGTCATGCCCACCGCCAATCTGGACGCGGCCGTCGCTACCGCGGTCGAGGCGCGCGTCATCAATAACGGACAGTCCTGCATCGCCGCCAAGCGTTTCATCGTCGCCGAACCGATTGCCGACGAGTTCGAACGCAAGTTCGTGGATCGCATGAAGAATCTGCGCGTAGGCGATCCTTTCGACGAAAAAACTGAACTAGGTCCTCTAGCTACAGCCGACGCTGTGACATCGCTCGATGCCGACGTCCAGAAAACCGTTAAAGCCGGCGCCAAACTCTTAACCGGAGGCCATCCCCTGAAGCAGCCAGGCAATTACTATGCGCCCACGGTTCTAACTGACATCCCGAAAGACTCGCCAGCCTACCGCGAGGAATTTTTCGGCCCGGTTGCGTCGTTGTTCCGCGTCAAAGATATCGACGAAGCGATCCGCCTCGCCAACGACAGCCGCTTCGGCCTCGGCGCCAGCGCCTGGACTACCGACGACCGCGAGCGCGAACGTTTCATCAATGAACTCGAGTCCGGCATGGTCTTCATCAACAAGATGGTCGCCTCCGACCCTCGCATCCCGTTCGGCGGCGTCAAGCAATCCGGACACGGCCGCGAACTGGCAGCCAACGGCATTCGCGAATTCATGAACATCAAGACGGTATCAATTGCTTGAGGAGTCGAACTGGCAGCTAGCGAGGCACCGCTTCTTGCGTGGTGTTCTGGTTGTTCTCCGGAGACGAAGACCTTCCCCGCAATTCGCTGGTCAAAGCCGTTGCCTTCTCACTGGAAACGCGGATCTCTCCATCCAATACGGCAATAACCCGGCCTGCGCCGGTTCCCTCGAACTGCGCGCGGCGGAGTGTCGCGTAACCCTGTGCGGCAGCGGGAAGGTTCACCTTGAAGTCGCCGCCCTGGCGCACAGCAGCTAGAACAGACTGCGCGACGGCGTCGCGCACTGCGTCCCCCAGCGAACCCGAGCGCAGCAACTCGCCGATCAATCCCTCAGCATCAATTCGCCCAACCACCGGCGCCAATCGCAATGTCCCGTCTTCTGCCACCGCCGCGGTTAGCTTCATTTCGATCGTGCCGTTGCCTTCCGCCATTTCGTTTACCGTGTCTCGGCCAAAGCACGCCCAGCGCTCATAGTGCAACTGCACCACAACCGACGTCGCAGGGTCTCGCGGGCTGAGCGCGGCGTTCCGAATTCCAATCCGCTCACCGCAGGTCTCTGATTTGTTCAGTTGGGCACCCAGGACTGCGGTGATATTATCCTGCAGGTCCGACAAATCCGCGCGCAGCTCGAGTTTGAATGTGTTCTGGCCGCCTTCCGCCACGCCCTCGGAAATCACTCCCGAAGTCGTGATAACGACTGGTTGATTCCTGAAGTTGATCGAGCTCTTCGCCGGCGCAAGGTGGAACGCGAGATCCTGATCGCCGTTGGCCGCCCCGATGCTCATTTCCCGCCCCAGATCGGCCTGCTGGCTCCTGAAATTCGTGAGAGCGCGATCCAGACCCTCTGCTGACCCCGCGATTTGCTGACCCACTGCCCTGGCATCCGCTTCCACTTGATCGAGCGCCTTGGCCTGCTGCTCCAGTTCAGAATCCGTCTTACCCAGCCTCTTGATGACTTCCTTCAGCCCGGATTTCTGCCGTTCGGAAAGTCCGTCCAGAAACTTCTTATTTTCTGCCCGAGCTTTTTCGAGCGCCTGGTCAAGAGTCACGCCCAGACCGGCAAGCCCGGAGCCGCTATTCTGCTTACCGAGCTGTTCCCGGAAGCTCCGCAATTCGGAGCCAGCCGCTTCCGAAGTCTTCACGATCGAAGCGAACTGCACAACCTGCTGGCTAGTCGCTTGCACAGCAAGCACTTCGCGATAATCCTTCAACTCGTCCTTCTCCGAGACGCCGGTCGCTCTGCCCGCAGGTCCGCTAAGGCCGCTGCCGCCAGCGCTGCCGGCCAAGCCGCCCCCACCGGGAGAACCACCCCCGTGCTGGGCGAGCATGCTGGAGGGATACGCCAGAAAGAACCCTCCCAGAACGATTGTCTTCACCCCGGAAATAAGACTCCATTTGCGAAACATGCGACAAATCTCCAACAAAAATGCGCTCCCAGGTGCCTGCAGCCAGAAAACTCCAGCTTGTCGCAGGCCGAAACAAAACGCCATAAAATTTACAGTTCTTTGCACAACATCAGGCGTGTCAATACTGCTAGTACAGCCTGAACGTGACGTCGGCGCTTATGTGCACCGCCACCGGGTTTCCATCCTTGGTTGCCGGTTCAAATCTCCATATGCTTACGGCCGCGAGCGCCTGCTTGTCGAGACCTTTGTCTAGGCTCCTGGTGATCTTCGGATCGCGCACCTTGCCCTCGGCCGTGACGATCATCGCAAGCGTGACTGTGCCGTTGATCTTCTTCTTGCGGGCGCTTTCGCTATATTCGGGATCGGGCGTGTAGATAGGCTTTGGAGACGTAACGCCGCTTCCTACTTCGTACACAACTTCAGGGGTTTTGTCTGGCGGATCCTGCGCAAGCACAACACTGCCACAAAACAGGAGAGCCGAGGCACTCGCGAGCGCAACGTTCGTGGTCAATGCTCTTTTCAGATTCCTCACAAATCCTCCAGAAGCGAGTTGTATCGGCCACAACCTACTTGCTGGCCCCTACAGTCTCCCGAACCCCAATCCCCGGCACGGTCCTACCCACCACGCTTGCAATCTGCCGCACCTGCACCATCAACTCATCAAACTGATCGGGGAACAGCGACTGCGGACCATCCGACAAAGCCTCGTCGGGCTTGTGATGGACTTCCACCATCAATCCATCGGCGCCCACAGCCACCGCCGCCCGCGACAGCGGAGTTACTTTATTCCGCTTGCCCGTTCCGTGGCTCGGGTCAACAAAAATCGGCAGATGGCTGAGCCGCTGCACCGCCGGCACCAGGCTCAGGTCGAGCGTATTGCGAGTGTGGTCGGCAAACGTGCGCACCCCACGCTCGCACAGCGCCACGTTGTAATTGCCCTCGCTCAGAATATATTCCGCGGCCATCAGAAATTCTTCCAGCGTCGCCGACATACCGCGCTTCAGCAGCACCGGCTTCTTCGCCCGCCCGGCCCGTTTCAGCAGAGAAAAATTTTGCATGTTCCGGGCCCCGATCTGGATAACATCCGCATACTCTTCCACCAGATCAAGCGACTCATTATCAATAGCTTCCGTAATAATCTTCATCCCATACTGCTGCCGGATTTCTGACATGATCTGCAGGCCTTCCTCGCCCAATCCTTGAAAGGAATAGGGAGAGGTCCGCGGCTTGTAAGCCCCGGCTCGAAAGAACTGCGCTCCGGCGCGATGTACGCGCTCGGCCACGGCAAACGCCTGTTCCCGGCTCTCGATCGCGCAAGGTCCCGCCACAATCGCCAGCCCGGCACCACCGATCGTAGCCGCAGTCCCGGCAAAACGAATCACGGTGTTGTCTTCCTTAATGTCGCGGCTCACCAGCTTGTAAGGCTTCGAAACCTTGATCACTTCCTGCACGCCCGCCATCTCCTCCAGCGTGCCCTGCTCCACTTCCCCCTTGTTCCCCGTGATGCCGATCGCAGTGCGCTGCGCCCCCGGCATGGCGTGCGCCCGATAACCCAGCGCCTCAATCTTCGCGCAAACCGAGCGCACCTGCTCCTCGGTAGCGTGCGCCTTCATGACCACTAACATAAATTCCTCTCTCGCAAACTCTCACAAACCGTGTGGGAACGGGCGCTCCTGCCCGTCCGGTCGAGCGTGGGCTCGACCCGCAGAGCGCCACGAACCCCACGCCCACCAAGTCTACCGTCACCAGCCCTGCACCGCAAACGGGGCAAGTTCTCTGTGTTTCCATCTACGGCGCGGTTCGCCGAAAAACGTAAAGATAAGGTCGATCGCCCCAGAGATGCCCCGGATCGCCACCCACCGCCACTTGTTCCACCAGTTCATAGTTCGCGTGAGCATACGCCCAGGCCGTCTCAAGAAATCCCCGATTCTCATCCAGCGTGGCTGGAGTTCCCCAAGACCGCGCCACGTCCGCGTAAACCAAAAACTTCGGCTGTGCGTCCCGAACCTGCTGCATCATGTCACTTCGCATTTGTTCGGAGTACTTCTGTTTCTCCATCAAAGGATAGGTATAGAGATAGCTGCTGGCGCAATGCCGGGCAGAATAAAAACAAATCTCCGGTTCGGACCCAAAGACAGCGATCGTGTCCTGCTCCGCCGAGTGCGTCTTGATGTAGTCGCCCACACCAACCGCCTCCAAGAACGGGTCGCGATCAAAAATCTTCCTGTTGAGAGAAATGGGGTCAAGATGAAAGTAGGTCTTGTATTGGCCGCGTACCGAAATCACAAACACGACGGCAAAGTAAAGAACAGGAAGCCATACCACCAGTCTGTCGAATCGCCTCTTCTGCAGCCACCGCTGCGCCGCGCTGACACCAATTCCTGTACACAGCGCAGCCGCCGGCAACATCAGAATGAAGTAGTGAGGACGAAAATAAAGTCCCGGGCAAACCGCCAGCAAGGAGAACAAGAAGAAACTCGCCATGAACCCGCCGTGTCGCCGCGCATCGCGGCTCCACAACGGTGCGGCGAGGCCAATAGCAACGATCTCCCAGATCACGAAGGGACGCACAACCCAGGGCAACGACGCCCGCAACATCGGCCACGCCTCGCGCAGCGTCGTCATGGAACCGTATTCACGCGCATAAGACCAGGTCCAGAACCAAAAACTGGAAAAGACCCCAGCGCGGAGAAGTATCAGGCACGTCAGCCCGAACGGCAACACCAGCCCGGCAAACAGCGCCCCCCCGCGCACAGTCGCGTTGCGCCAGGAAAACGGCCGCTTCCACTCCCGCCACAGCCAGTACAACCCCGCGAAAACGAAAAATAGAATTCCAGGCTGCTTCATCAGAAACGCCAACCCGAAGCAGGCTCCGCTTCCGAAGAAAAATCCAATCCGCCCCGTGTCGATCGCATAAAGTAACAGCAGAATCCCCGCCAGCGTCGCCAGCACCACAAAATGACTTGCGTGCGCATACAAGCCCAGCACGCCTGGACGGCACGAAAGAAAACTGTATGTGATTCCCGCAATCGCACCGGCCAGCGGGCCGTAGAGATATTTCGCCAGAAGAAAAACCAGGATCGTCGTCACAGCATTGACTAGGATCAATCCGATCCGGATGCCGGGAGTTGTTTCTCCAAAAACCACCATCATGGCAGCGTAGGCCGCATAAGTTCCTGGCAACTTCATGTTGCCGGCAATTTTGTAAGGTGGGATCCCCTCCAACATCAATTGTCCGACGTAAGCGAACTCTCCCTCGTCGCGTTCCAGCGGCATATCGCGCAACCGCACTCGCACGAACGCGAACAACACCATCACTACCAGCAGCGCACTCACGCACCAATACGTCGTCCAACTCTTTCCGGAGGGCTCAAGCTGGCTGGTTACGCCCCCGAGCCTAGACGTGGTTTGAGTCACGAAATTTCTGTCCTTCATGCAATCGCCGCAAAAGAAATCCATTGTACTGGGGTGCATCTTCTGAGTGTCAGCCCGTTTGCCCGAAACCGGCCCTGATGTATTCTGGCGCGGACCATGATTCGCCTCCTCATCTGGTTATTAAGTCAGCCCCTACTCTGGGCCGTAATCGGCGTAACCCTTGGGCCCTATTTCTTCTGGCGCGGCTTTCGCTTGCTTCAACACAAGCGCCTCATTATGGATACCCCCCGCTCGACCATCCGCGCCGCGGCATTGGGTCGTGTCGAAATAACCGGAAAGGCCATGGGTCCGTACACACTCGTCGCGCCGATGAGCCATACCGATTGCCTCTACTATCGGCTGGTCATCGAATCAAATCCGCAAGGCGATCTTAATAACAGTATCCATGAGATGTGTACGCCAATGTTCCTCGACGATGGCACCGGCACGCTGATGATCTTCCCTCACGGCTCGGAACTCCTGCTGCGACCATCCAGCGAAAGATCGGAGTATGGCAAGCTCGCCCTCGCACTGACAAGGTATTCGGAGGGCTCTCCGGAATTCGCCCAGGAATACTCCATAAAACCTGGGGACACAATTTTCGTATTGGGCACGCTTCGGGAAAATCCCTGGGCGAAAAGGGATCCCATCGCTGAGTGCAACGAATTGTCGAGGATTGGTCCAGGGTTCGTCGGACAAGAGGAAGCCGACCTGCTGCGCCGCGAAGCTTATCCCTACCTGAACCCGAAGCTGCCTTCAGGAGCTACCGTGGCTTCGCCAACCCAATTCGACTTCCATCCACCTGTAATCTTGATGCAAGGTGAAGGCCCATTTGTAATCTCCACCGACAGCCAGCGAGACCTCGTGGCCAAACTGAGCCTGAAATCATTCTTGTATATTTGGGGAGGTCCCACCGCAACCCTCTGGGGTCTCTGGGAGATTCTAAACCATGCAGGACTACTGTGATCCTTGCCAGCAACTGCGGGGATTGCCGCCCTCGGCCGCCTGCGGATCGCAACTCCGCCATTTCCGCGCATAGTTCTCTCCGCTCATTGTAAAATCAGAGGCTTATCGGAGTTCCTCCGGTTCCTATGCCTTCGCAAGACAATTCGGAAGTCGCCACCGCGATCAACCACGACCGTCCTGATCGCCCCAACAACGATCTTTCGAACGAGGATCGTTCGAACGACGACCGCTACGATCCCCAGCGCGTCGAAGCCAAATGGTTCGAGCGCTGGCAAAGCGATCCCGAACTCTACGCCGCCGAACCCCATACCGCAAAAAAGAAATATTATGTGCTCGAAATGCTGCCCTATCCTTCAGGCGCTCTGCACATGGGACACGTCCGCAACTACGCCATCGGCGACGCGCTGGCACGCTTCATGTGGATGAACAGCTACAACGTTCTTCATCCTATGGGATGGGATTCCTTCGGCTTGCCGGCAGAGAACGCCGCCATCCAGAACAACACTCCGCCGCGGCAGTGGACCCTCGGCAACATCGCAAAAATGAAGGCGCAGATGAACCGCCTCGGCTTCGCCTACGACTGGTCCCGCGAAGTCACCACCTGCTTGCCAGATTACTACCGCTGGAACCAGTGGTTCTTTCTCAAGTTCTACGAGCAGGGCCTCGCATATCGCAAGAAGAGCAAAGTCAATTGGTGTCCGAAGTGCGCCACTGTGCTGGCGAACGAGCAGGTCGTCGATGGATGCTGCTGGCGCCACGAAGATACGCGCGTTGAACAGCGTGAGCTTGAGCAATGGTTCTTGCGCATCACGAAATATGCCGACGAACTACTGCGCGATCTCGACAAACTCGGCGGCTGGCCCGAAAAAGTTCGCACCATGCAGCGCAATTGGATCGGCCGCAGTGAAGGCGCCCTGGTCGATTTCAAACTTGACTACGCGGAAAATCACAAGGGCTTTGGCCCCGCGGGTTCGACCATCAGCATATTCACCACGCGCATCGACACCATTTTCGGTGCGACCTCGGTGCAACTCGCGCCCCAGCACCCCATTGTCGACGATCTCGCGGCGAACAATCCTGACTTGCGCGCCAAGGTTGACCAACTCATCGCCGAGCAGCGCAAGGCCAGAGAAGTGGGCGACATCGGCGAAATCGAAAAACACGGCGTCTTCACCGGGCGCTATGCCATTAATCCGTTCAACAGTGAGAAGGTTCCGGTGTGGGTGGCCAATTACATTCTCATGGATTACGGCACCGGCGCCATCATGAGCGTTCCCGCGCATGATGAGCGAGACTACGAATTCGCGAGGAAATACAAGCTCGAAATTCGCCTCGTAGTTCTTCCGGTCTCAAACGACCCGGAAGAGACCATGGCCGAGCCGGCCCTTCCCTTCACTGCACACGACGAAGGCATGCTGATCAACTCCGGCCAGTTTGGCGGTCTCGAATGTGCCGATGCCATCCAGAAGATGTCGGCTTTCGCAGAGAAAAATGGTTTTGGCAAAGCCACCGTCACCTATCGCCTGAAGGATTGGGGAATCTCACGCCAGCGCTACTGGGGCACGCCGATCCCCATGCTCTATTGCGAAAAAGATGGTATCGTCCCGGTGCCCGAAAAAGACTTGCCGGTAATTTTGCCGGAAAATGTCGACATTGCACACGCCCTGGGGTCCCCGCTCGGCAGTTTGCCCGAGTTCGTGAACACC
>DATHOK010000011.1:0-11377 GCA_035484995.1 Verrucomicrobiia bacterium
GTCCACTTCGTGGGGGTCATGCTTCGCTCAGGATGACAGAGCTTATTTCTACGGGACGGGCAGCTTGCGTCCGACTGGGTTGAAGGCACCGTTCCCCCAAAGACCAGTTCAATCAACCGCAGTCGGACACTTAGCCGCGCCCTGCGCCACGAATCGAGTTCACGAATGTGGCGAGAGCAAACTTGACGCGCAAGACCTAGGCTTGTCCATTGCTTCAGACAAGCCCTGTAGGAATCACGGACTCTCCTGGATTGGAAGTTCGGTTTGGATCACCTCCAGAACAACGTCGATCACATCCTGGGCCTCGGCGGGGTTCCGAAAACCACACACTCCGACGGCGCTGGAGATGATTTCGCTGAGTTCGGGTTCGGGCAGTGCGGCAAATCCTCCAACGTCCTGCTGGAGCAGTCGCAGTAGCAGTAGCAACTGAGCCACTCTCTTATCCTTGAGATAGAGGGACGAATCGGAATAGGCGTTGCCGACGGCGGTGCGCAGGCGAATCCGTTCGGTGTAGGACGGGAAAAATGGCTTACCTGCTTTGTCCATGGTCGCCTCCGTTTTTCGCTCTCCAGGTATCGAGCCAGCGGTGAAAGAACGGTTTGGGTTGAGGGTCGGCCGGTTCCGGGGCGGAGCGGTTGGCTGGGGAGGATGCACTGGAACGGGACTTTGAGGGCGAGCGCGGAATGCTATCGAAAAATTCCGCGCTGACGACGGTGGCATCCAGCGATCGCGGTCGCTGAACACCGGCGGAAATAATCTTTTTCATGGAAATTCTCCTCTGCTTCGGTGATTGAAATTTCAGTCTTCAACTGTGGCCGAGCGCCGACGGTTGCCCTGGTCGGGCTAGCTGACGGGGTTCGGCTGGGACGGAATTGCGCTCGGGACTTCCGGGCGATTGCGCGGAATTCAGAGTTCCGGGAAATCGTCCGCTGCTGCGTACACGCGACGGCAGACGGCGCCAGTTCCGCGGGCACAGCGCGCTATTCAGTCGGATCGAGGAGTGACTTCAGATCAGAAACGTACAGAGGAGGTCCTGGAAAGAGCGGGGATGGCGCTGTCTCAGCGTAACTGCGGGTTGGAGCACCACGCCGCTGACGAAACATCCTGAGCAGTGGTTTGACGGGGCAGGCAAAACCGCGATGGGATTGACCGCCGGAGAAATCACCTGGATACGGGGACGTACGGGAGGAGCCAGATTTACGGGAGTGTCGGCTTCATTGAAGGCAGTCTCGGGCAAGTCAGGCCGGGGTATGACGGATACGCAGACTGCAGCCGCCAACAGGAACAGAACTAATGTCAAACGAAGTCGCATCGCGTCGCTACATCCTGACAGTAAAACCCAGACCGGTAAGCCCGGACCCGTAAGCCGAGCCCGTAAACAAGCTAATCCCGCGAGTGGGTGTTGTCAATATTGATCTCGAAGCAGAGCCGGACTGGCTTTGCCCGGTGGACGGCCGGTGGCGGCTGTCCCCACATTTATGTTCACCTTACTTTTGGTCGACGCGCAGGCGCTTTGCTCTTCAATTTGACTTGATTGTAAAGAATGGCCGCACGGACAAGATTTTTTAGAGCGCGCTGATTAATCTTGTCGCCCTCGAATAGATCGATGGCTCGCCAGGCGTTGCCTCCCAGGCCCGCGTTGAAGAGCTTGTCGGGATCGGGGAGGTTCGCGCCGTGGGAGAAGGTGAGCTTCACCTTATCTTTGTGGGCGTTGCCGACGGCGATCATTCCATCGCGAGACCATACGGGGCTTCCCATCCACTTCCATTCTTCGATGATCTCCGGGTCGGCGTCGAGGATGCTCTTGCGGACGGTGGCGAGCGTTTTGCTGCGCCAGTCTGTGAGTCCTGCGATCAGTTGGTCGATACGTTCTGATGGATTCATTGGATCTTTATGCCTCCAATTCGTGTCGAGTGTTGGTGCGAGAGGTTTTATTGGGTGAGCTTATCAGTCGTCGAACGACGTGGCCTTTCCACATCCACAATCCTGAAAGGACAAGCACGGGAAGAAAGACATAGCGAATCGTGGGGGCGTAGTGTGGGGTGTTGGTGGGTGAATCATAGATATATCCGACGATCGGAATGCCAAAAAGGATGTGAATCCAGCGAAAAATCGAACGTTTGGTGGCTTCTTTCATGATTATTTGTCCTCCATTTCTCGGCGATAACCGCCATTTCGATTCATGAGTTTTGGGCCGCCTTAGGTGGCCAGTTGGGTGGTTCGATCCCGAACTGCTTGGCGTACTCTGCGTGCAGACGCTGCCAGCCGAACTTCATGGCCTCTGGGCCGACGATGCGGCCGAGTGGAGTTCCGCTGAGCAGGTGATCGAGAACGTCGAAACAAATGTGCCATCCCGCAGCGCCCATGGCGATGAAGCGGTGACCGATGTTGGTCCAGAGCGTCAGGCGGGTGCCGTTACCAGAGGATTCGAGTTCCCATCGCATATCGTGGTCGCCCCAGTTGTACTCGAGGACGTTGGGAGCATCGGCTCGCGTGACTCTGGCTTCAGAGATGTTCAGCCTGGGTGCCGCGACCGTGGTGAGCTTCACCGTGTTTCCGACCGTGCCCAGGCTGCCATCAGCGTCGAAGGGAGCCCACTCGCGCAGCTGCTTCGGGTCGGTGAGGGCCTGCCAGACTTTTTCCGGCGAGTGGCGGAGTTCGCGGACGAGGATGAGCATCCACTTCTCTTCATTGTTACCGCTTGGTCCCTGGTGCTTTTGTATCCGTGCTCCGCTGGCTGGACCCGGTGTGTAGTGTGTGGGATCGAGCATCTTGTTCTCCTTAACGTTCCCCTTAGTGGGACCAGCGTGCGAGCTGGGTGAGCTGGATGAGGTTGCCGCAAGTGTCGTTCAACATGGCAATAGTCGAGCCAGTCACATCGGTGGGCGGCATGGTGAACTCGGCGCCGCGGGCCTTGATGCGCTCGTAGTCGCCCTTGACATCGTCGGTAAAAAAATTGGCCGCGGGCTGGCGCTGTTGAAAGATCGCCTGCTGATAGGTTTTGGCGGCAGGATTGTTGTTCAGTGCGAGCTGCAGCTCAGTGCCGTCGGGTTCCTCGGGCGAGGCCACCGTGAGCCAGCGATATGGCCCCTGGCTGAAATCAGTCTTCTTGGCAAAACCCAGGACTTCGGTGTAGAAGCGCAGGGCCTTGTCCTGTTCGTCCACGTATACGCTAGTCACTTTGATTTTCATTTCGTTTCTCCTTAATCAGGTTCGGGGTTTGGAGAGCGTGGTTTTTTCCTTAGTCTTCCTTTTCGTTGGTGTTGATTGATCCGGTCTGGGTTGCCTCGCTTTAGTTTGCGGCGGTTTAGTTTGCCCCATGCGATCGTGACTCATTCTATCGAGGTGACGCTCGAGAGCATCTACGTGAGCGGACCAGAACCGACGGAACTGAGCCAGCCAGGCATCCACCTGCTGAAGTGGTTCGGGATTGAGCCGGTAGAGACGGCGCTGTGCGTCCACTGTGGATTCTACAAAACCAGCGTCGCGCAGCACTCGGAGGTGCTTGGACACGGTCGGCTGCGACATGCGAAGTTGGCGCTCGATCTCTCCCACCGACTGTTGGGACAAGACCAGTAGGCTTAGGATCGCGCGGCGGTTGGGCTCCGCAATGACTTCGAAGATAGATTCCATTCCTCTGATATACTCCACGGAGCATATACTTGTCAAGGCATATTAAATAGGGGCTTCTTAATTTTTGGCCTGTGCTTCGGCTCGTCCTGGGTGCACGTTTTTCAGGCGGAGCGAAGGGCCTCCCGCCGGCCGTTTTCTAGGGGGAGATCCCTCACGCGGCTGAAGTGCGCCGCGTTTCGGGATGACGCCGTGGAATAATCTCGAGCTGAGCCAGTACCTAGGGACGAGGACGGGGGGCGGCCGCGGTGCGGGTGCGTTATCCACTTTCATCCTCAGCTTTTCCACAACTGTTGCTGTAGAAACATCTAACATGGCCGGCGTGGAACGCTTCCCTACTCAATAGGATAGAGACTTCCTTCCTCGATGCGATCTCTGCCGTTGACAAAAATTTCTGAGGGGCTAAAATACGCCTCGCTCGCTGCCCTGTTAAATTTAAAACATGACTCCTAAACTTCTTGATCCCGTAGTGCTGCAGACCGGTTTCCCGGACCTTAAACTTCACGCCAGCGGCAAGGTGCGCGATGTCTATCAGTTGGATAATGAGCGCCTGCTGTTCGTTGCTACCGACCGCATCTCGGCATTCGACTACGTGCTGGCGACCGGCATCCCTCAAAAAGGGCGGGTGCTGACTCAGATTTCTTTGTTCTGGTTTGACTTTCTTTCTGACATCGTTCCGAACCATTTAATTACCGCGGACGTTGGGCAGTATCCGGAGGCGTTGCAGAAGTATGCCGAGGTGCTACGCGGGCGGTCGATGATTGTGCAGCGGGCTGAGATGTTTCCAGTGGAGTGTGTGGTGCGGGGATACATTTCAGGATCGGCGTGGAAGGAATATAAGGCTAGCGGCAAGGTGTGCGGGATCGAGCTGCCGGCGGGGTTGCGCGAGTCGGAGGCGTTTCCGGAGCCGATCTTTACTCCGGCGACGAAGGAAGTGAGCGGGCATGACGAAAACATTTCATTTGCCCGGATGTGCGAAATTTTGGGATCAGAGACTTCCAGCACGCTGCGCGACCTGACGTTGCGGGTCTACAAGAAAGCTGCCGCGTATGCCCGGCAGAGGGGTATCATCATCGCCGACACAAAGTTTGAGTTTGGACGAACGGCGAAGGGCATTACGCTGGCCGATGAGGTGCTCACGCCGGACTCATCACGCTTCTGGCCGGCCGACAAGTACGCGCCTGGCCGCGGGCAGGAATCGTACGACAAACAGTACGTTCGCGATTACCTGGAAGAAATTCACTGGAACAAGCAGCCTCCTGCGCCGGCATTGCCGGATGAGGTGGCGCGCCGGACCAGCGAAAAGTATCTCGATGCCTATTTCCAGATTACGGGACACAAGCTGGATGTATAGGAGTGGGTCCCGGGGGAAAGCGGCAGACAGGAGAACAGCATGACCGCGGCGGACTGGCTGATTGTCGCGGTTATCCTGCTGAGCATTTTTTCGGCTGCGGTGCAGGGCTTCTTTGCTGAAGCCCTGAG
Organism: Verrucomicrobiia bacterium; assembly: GCA_035484995.1. Lineage (GTDB taxonomy): Bacteria > Acidobacteriota > Terriglobia > Terriglobales > Acidobacteriaceae > Sulfotelmatobacter. The sequence goes on from DATHOK010000011.1 coordinate 5,113, forward strand.
CATGGCTGGGCTGGTGGTGGGTTACATTGTTGCGGCGTGGAAGTATCCGGGGTTGTCGGATTGGTTCATGACGTTTTTGAAGAACGCTTGGCTGGCGGATATTTTTAGTTTTCTCATCATCTTTTTTGTGATCCTGCTGGTGTTCAACGTGGCGGCCAGGGTCGCGCGGAAGTTGATGAAGGCAGCCGGGCTGAGCGGATTTGACCGTTTTATGGGAGCGTTACTAGGCGTGGTGAAGGGGGTTTTGGTTGTGACCGTGGTGCTGATGGGTATAACCGCGTTCACGCCTACCTCAACCATGCTGAAGAGGTCGGTGTTGGCACCGTATTTCCTGGTGGTGGGCCGGGCTGCGATGTGGGTGGCGCCGGCGGAGTTGCGGGCGCGGTTCAATGATGGGTTGGAGTTTCTGCATCGGGCGCCGCAGGATTTGACCGGGGCTCCGGCTGTGAAGCCGAAATAAGTGCGGGGCGAGTAGAAAGTTAAAAAAAGACATTCAGAAAAAGAGAGAGACCTCCGTGAAAGATCAACTGGAAGCACTCATTCTGCAAATGTATAAGAGCAACATCCTGTATTCGGAGGGTGTGCGCGAATTCAAAAAACGATTTATCCTCACTGTTCTCCAGGAAAACAAGGGCAACCAATGCCGCGCGGCACGCGAGTTGGGGATGCACCGCAACACTCTGAGCCGGACGATCGATGAGTTGAAGATCGACGTGCGCCAGCTTCGGGATGGGGCGAAGCGGCCACCACGCAGCGCGCGGCCGGCGTCTTTGGACCGGGAAAAGAAGGCGGTGCGCTAGAGTACCTGGCCGGCTACTGCCTATTTGTGTTTTCCCGGGCTCTGCCGCAAGATAAAAAGCCGCCGTTTGGGGGCGGCTTTGTTATTCCTGCTTCGAGTGCTTCCCAAAATATCAGGGTGTCACGGTGAAGACGGTGGGACTGCTGACGTGCCCGCCCGGGGTCACGACGTTGATCGATCCGGTCATCGCGCCTGCTGGTACTGTGGCCGTGATCTGGGTGTCGGAGTCCACGGTGAAGGTCGCTTGTTTCCCGCATTCGAAGACAACCTCGGTAGCTCCCGCGAGACTGTCGCCGGTGATGACCACGGTGGCGCCGGCTGAACCGCTCGGGGGTGAGAAGCTTGAGATTTGCGGCGTTACGCGGAAGATTTTGTTGCTTGTGAGGATAACTGCTCCGACGGCGGGCCCCTCGACCACAATGATGGGGCCCGTGTCCGCTCCGGCGGGAACGGTTGCGGTCAGATAGGTATCGGATTCGACGTGGAAGGATGCGGCAGCTCCGAAATAAACGGCGGTGGTGTCCGTGAAGCCTTGTCCGAAAATCCCCACCACGCCTCCGACGGGACGAGCCGCAGGCACGAAACTTACGAACGCGCCGAGGCCCGTAGACAAGCTAAAGACTGTGCCGTCGCCACTGGTGCCGCCCGCGTAGGTTGTGCCGTAGAACGTCCCGCCGGTGCCCTGAAGCAGAGCTGCATTAGGGTTGGCTCCGTCAGCGCCGTTGAAGTTGTGCAACGTGGTTAGCGCGCCCCCCGCAGTGATTTCGAAAATCGTGCCATCGCCGTTTGCCCCGCCTGCAAATGTTGTCCCATAGAAGTTCCCATCGTTGGCTTGAACCAACCCGCCGTCAGGGTTGGAACCGTCAGTCCCGTCGAAGCTGTGCAGTGTTGTCACTCGGCCACCTGGAGTGATCTTGAAGACTGTTCCGTCGCCGTTGGTCCCGCCGGCGTAGGTTGTCCCATAAAAGTTTCCGTCGCTGCCCTGAACCAGCCCTCCGAAAGGGACGGACCCATCACTCCCCTTGAAGCTGTGCAGTGAAGTGAACCCGCCGCCTGGAGTGATCCTGAATACCGTGCCGCAGCCAACGGCGGGGGAGGGGCAGCTGAAGCTTCCTCCGCCAGCAGTTTCCCCGTAGAGATCTCCGTCAGCGCCTTGAACCATCAGTGCGTTTTGAGGATCCCATCCGTCCGTGAAGTCGAAGTCGTGCAGCGTGGTCAGCGCGCCCGCCGGGGTCATTTCGAAGATCGCGCCGTCGCCGTTGGTCCCCCCGTTGACGGTTGTCCCGTAGAAGTTTCCGTTCGTGGCTTGAACGAGCACAGAGTTAGGGTTGCCCCCTTCAGCCCCGCGATTGAACTCGAGCAGTGTGTTCAGCGTGCCCCCTGGAGAGATTTTGAAGGCCACTCCGCAACCCAAACCGAAGCAAACGCCAAAGTTTCCTCCATTGGAGTTGACTCCGTAGAAGTCGCCGTTGGTGGCTAGAGCCAGCCCTGGCATAGGGCCCCACCCGTTGGCGTCATCGTTGAAGTTGTGCAGGGTGGTCAGCGCGCCACCTGGGGTGATTTTGAAGACCGTGCCACACCCGGGGCTTCTAGAGCAGCCGCCGCTGTTAGCACCGCCTCCGGTCGTGGTCCCGTAGAAATTGCCGTCGACGCCTTGGACAAGTGCGCCCCATTGAGGGTTAGAGCCATCGCTCCCGTCGAAACTCAACAGCGGGGTTAGGGTCTCCGTTCGCTGCATGTAAATGTTGTAGTTGCCGGTGTTTAAATCGCCGCTGTCGTCTCCCCCCGCACCGCCGCCATCACTGTAGCAGTCGCCGACGAGCACTGTGTAGGTGCCAGCCGACGGAAGCGCGACAGAGTTCAGCTGAAGGACAGAGCCACCTGTGCAGTTTCCACTCTCTGCACTACGGTTGGCGGCCTCAACGAGCAGCCCGCCAGCCGAGTTGTACACCCGTATTCTCGGGCTGAGAGCGCCGCTTGTAGCCGTCATGGTAAAGTTGACGACTTCGTCCTTGGCGTTTGTGCTAATGGTGTAGGTGTTGCTCTGGGCGGGGAGACTGATCGTTCCGCTCTGCGTCTGGCCGAAGGGCAGGCTCACGGCACCTGACGGGTGGTTCGTCGACTGTATGTAAATCCAGAAGTAATCCGCCCCGGCACCTCCGCAGGAGCTAAAAACCGCTGTCAAGGGCGTGTCCGGTATCACGATGCCATCCAACTCGGGCCCGCATCCCGCGGCTATTTCGTTTCCATTGAAGTCAGCAATACCGACGTACGCGACGAAATTTGGGTCCGCGCTGGCCATGGTAACGTCGATGACGTCGCCTGGGTTGGCGCTGAGGGTGCAACTTGTGAAAGGGGGGAAAACACTCTCCTTCATCTGTCCATACGCGCAGGCTCCTATGGACACAGCCTGCGCGGGCGCAGCAATCGCTGCTGAGACGCAAAACACAAAAAGGAGGCAGCCCATCTTCGCTATCGGTAGTTTCGTCATCGGAATCCTCCGTCGTGCGAGATCAGGGAATCGCGCCGCAATTTCGAGAGATCGCGCGCGCCTGCGAGCCGCTAGGCGGGGAGACGATGCGGCTGGGGCCGGGCAGCGCGATTCTCCTCCCGGGGCAAAGGGCTGTCAAGATGCAAAATCCTTCACCTGGCGCCAGGGACTTGAGAAGTTCTGCCTGCTGGAAGCGGGGATGTTGCGGAGCGGCGATGGAGGCAGAGGTTCGCTCGCAGAGGTTCTGCTAAACGATCGAAGGCAGCCCTTGCGGGCTGCCTCCGAATTGAATGATTCAGTGGACGAGCATTAGTTCGAAGCCGGCTTGTGATGCACCGGAGCCGCAACCTTCGGTTTCGGCAGCAGGCCCTTTTCCATGGTCATCATGAATGGGTTCGGAGTGTAGGAGGCGGGGTTGCCCTGAAAGTCCAGGCTGGCGCCTGCTTTAGGAATAAGTCGCAGAGGAACTTTCTCTTCAAAGGTCAGCGTGATGTCGGCTTTCTTGGCGTCGATGTCATCGGAGCTGGCAGCGATATCGAACTCTGTTGCCGTAGCGCTGATGACGGTGCCGTTCATGTACACCGGCTTGCCTTTGATGGTATTCCAGACGGCGTCCTGATCTTCCTGGCTGCCGTTGGAGAGCACGAACTCCCAGGTGGCAAAGTCCATTTTGTCGGGCGGGGTCGCTGCGACCATGTTGTGAGCCTGTTCTGCGGGAGTGGGAGCGGGTTTGATGGTGAAACCGGAGGGCTGCACCGGGTTGGCTTTGATTTGGGCGAGCACATCGTCCCAGCCGTCGTCTCCGGCGTGGTATTTCTTGTACAGACCTTTGGCGTACTTCTCGATCTGCTGCTGATACTGCGGGTTGGGTGCGACTACGGAAGCGCGCCCGGCAAACCAGATCGCATTGATAGGATCGGGAGTAAGTTTCGGGTCAGGAGGAGTGGGTCCGGCGTAGGCGAGCGCCAGGGGATAGACCACGCTGAAATCCTTTTGGAAATCAGGGCTGCTGTCAACGGCGGCGCGTAAGTCCTTTCTCGCGGTGTCATAGTCCTTGTCGGTGAGGGCAGCCAGTCCGAGGGCGGCGTTGAAAACCCCGGTCATCTGATCTTTCATTTTCTGGAAGTCGGCGTCTGACATGCCATCGGGCTTAGTGAATTTTGGCAAGCCATCGAGCCCCATCTGTCCGAACTTTTTCGCGTCCGCGAGATCCTGCGCGGCATTGGGATCGCCACTTTGCGCCTTCAGGCGATCGAAATAAGCCAGCAAAAACATGGCGCGCTCGTTGGTGGGATCGGCGGCCAGGAGTCTGGTGGCGGCGTCGAGGGTTTTCGCCTGATTGCCCGCCTGCTGGTAGTCCTGCATGAGAGTCTGCAGGGCGGCAGTCTTCATGATGCTGTTCGGATACTGGGTGAGAAATGCTTCGAGGCCGCTGATCTGTGCGGCGTCCTTCTGGCCGATTGCGCCGACGTAGGCGTTGTACTCGGCTGGGTCTTTAATAACGGGCGCTGCGGTGGGCGCGGCTGCGGGCGCCGCGGAGGGCTGCGTCTGCGCGGGCTGGGCGGCGGCCGGCGCGGGCGCCGCGGACGGTTGCGATTGTGCCGGCTGAGTGGCGGTTTGGGCGGCCGCCAGCGCGGCAGCGCCAAGCACAACCGTGACCAGAATCTTTTTCATCAGTGTGGCTCCTTGGAATTTACGGGATCGACAATTTTGTATCTGCGTGAGACGTATGGCGACCGACCCATCATTCGGGTTTCGCCGGATTATAAGTACGTCTTCTTCCGAAGGCAAGCAACTTCCTAGTTTGCCGCCGGAAGCTATTGTATAAGATGCAGAAATCGAGGCTCGCGCATAGGCTCCGATTATGCTGCGCGGGCGAAACCAGGCAGGAAGGCTCTTTCCATGGATACGGCTCGAAACCAGGATGCTCGAACGGATGCAGCGCACCCGCTGGCTGCGCAGGTAGCCGTGGTTACCGGGGCGGGCCGGGGTATTGGCCTGGCCATTGCAAAGGAGTTGTCGAGCCTGGGCGCAACTGCCGTGCTGTGCGGGCGCACGAAGGCTGGCCTCGAATCGGCGGCGCAAGCCATCACGCGGGCGGGTGGGACGGCCGAAGTCGTGCCTTGTGATGTGACCAGTCTGCAGTCGGTTGAGGCTGCCGCCGGACGCGTCGAACGCTTGTTTGGACGCGTCGACATTCTGGTGAACAACGCAGGCATCGGCGGGTTTGGTGGGCCGCTGCACCAACTTGCCCCAGACGCCTGGGAGCAGATTTTGAACACGAACCTGCGTGGCGTTTACTACGCGGTGAGAGCGTTTGCGCCGCTGATGATTCGTGCGCGATCCGGGCACATCATCAACATTTCTTCGCTCGCGGGAAAGAATGCGCTGCCGAACGGTGCGGCTTATGCGGCTTCGAAATGGGGTTTGAATGGACTCAGCTATTCCGTGGCGGAGGAACTACGCGGCTACAACATCCGGGTGGCCGTGATTTGTCCGGGATCGACTAACACTGAGCTTAGCCCGCATGCGGGCAAGGATTCGGCGAAGATGCTGCAACCGGAAGATGTGGCGCATGCTGTGGCGATGCTGGTGACGCAGAGTCCGCAGTCGTTTGTGAGTGAGATTTTGATGAGACCTACGCGGAAACCTTGAGCCGAGGCGGCTGTCCCCACATGATCGGTTGGGGGTTACTTTTTGAACAGGTTTTCGAACGCCTGGCGGGCATCGTTGGGGCGCAGGCTGGCGGGCGTGGAGGTCTCTTTTTCGCGGGTCACGCGGATTTCGAAGAAGGTGCAATCGTTGCGGGCATCTTTTTTGGCGATGCGCTCTTTGATGGGCTGCATGCACTCGAAGCGGCTGCCGGGATCGAAATACATGCACTGCTTGCACGAGTGCAATTCGAAGCCGCACTTGGGGCAGAGTCCGGTTGGCGGAATTGCCTGCAACACGGTGCCGCACTGGGCGCAGCGGGA
>DATHOK010000012.1:0-2852 GCA_035484995.1 Verrucomicrobiia bacterium
CTGCTCGCGTTCGTCGTGCCCACCACCTAAGCCTGCGCCGCGATGACGGCCTACTGCGTCGATTTCATCGATGAAGAAGATGCAGGGGGCGTTCTTTTTGCCTTGCTCGAACAAGTCGCGCACGCGGCTGGCGCCGACGCCGACAAACATCTCCACAAAATCCGAGCCGGAAATTGAAAAGAAAGGAACGTTCGCTTCGCCGGCAACCGCCCGAGCCAATAAAGTCTTACCGGTTCCCGGAGGCCCAACCAGCAGCACTCCCTTGGGAATCCTGCCGCCAAGCTTCTGGAATTTCTGCGCCTCGCGCAGAAATTCAATAATCTCGCGCAGCTCTTCCTTTGCCTCTTCTACGCCGGCCACGTCTTTGAATGTGACTTTTTTCTGCTGCATCGAGAGCAGTCGCGCCCGGCTCTTGCCAAACGAGAGCGCCTTGTTTCCACCGGTCTGCATCTGCCGGATCATGAAAAACCACAACGCGCCCAGCAGAAGCAGCGGAGCCCAGGTTCCCAGCAACTGCAGCGGCCAGCTCCCGCCGTTGATGTCCTTGATGTTCACCGCGACGCTCTTGTCGCGCAGCGACTTGATCATGTCGGGATACACCGCCGGAGCCACGGTATGGAAGGCGGAGTTGTCGTTGAACTTCCCCCGCACCTGCTGACCGTCGACCGTGACCTCGCGCACCTTGCCCTGATCCACGTCACTCATGAATTGAGAGAAGTTAACGTCCACGTCCTTCTGCCCGTTGCGCCCTTGCTGAATAACGGTCCACAACACGAGGGCAGACACCCCAATCCCCACCCAGAACAGCACGGTTTTTACTGTCGAATTCACCAAGAAGCTCCTGAAGAAACCCAGATCCTCCGCTATGCGAGGACGGCAGGGCTCCTACCTTTAATTAGATGCACTTCGGCCAATTTCGATAAGGAAATTCCCTAAGACCACTATTCTACATTTTCCCGAGGAAAAAGGCCCGCAGCTCTTTGTGTGACCTAAGTCATCTGTGGGACAGGAGTTGCAGCCAGGTAAGGGATGTTCCGGTTCGTCTGCTCCACCGCGCCCAGCCCATAACCCACAAGAAACGTATCATCCACTAGAAAGCCGAAATAGTCCGGCTGCAAGGCCACGCGTCGCGCCGACTGCCGGTCCAGTAGCGTCACCAGTTTCACCGACGCCGCGCCGCGCGCGCGCAAGTCGTTCATCAGAAATTCGCTGGTCACGCCGGAGTGGACCAGGCCTTCAACTAGCAGGATGTGCTGGCCCCGAATGTCCGGTTCATGGCTGAAAAAAATCTCCATGACTTCCGCCGCCTCTTTGCCCTGCTTGCTGTATTTCGGCTTGATGAATTGGCATACCACAGGCACGTCCAGCGCCCGCACCAGGTCGGCCATGAACATGAACGCATTCTCCAGCACGGCCAGCGCCTGGATCGTCTGCCCTTGGTAATCATCGGAGATGTGGCGCGCCAGTTCTTTCACGCGCTTCTGGATCTGCTCCGCCGCAATTACCGGTCGCAGTGGCGCGACTTTAAACGCATTCATGAAGTGGCGCCTCCCGATCCTCCACCCACATTTGTATTCTGCCAAAATGCTTTATGTGGGGACAGCCGTCCTCGACTGTCCAGTCGAGCGAAGCTCGACTTCCTCACTACCCAGACCCTAGCTCCTCAACCACCCACGGCACCTCGCGGATCAACACGGCTTCCTGCCCCGCTCCAGCCCGCAACCTGGCCTGAACCGGAAAGCCGCGCATCCACACAATCTCATCTCCGCTGACGACCACCGGCCAAAGCCTGCGTTCCGGCTGTGCTACATGCCGCTCCTGCAGCACTTCTTTGACCTTCTTCGGCGACTTCGTGTGGGCCGGCCAGAACCGATCTCCCGCACGCCAGTTGCGCACCAACAGCCGTCGCGGCAACATATCTGTCCGAAGAAGTTCCTGCGGATTATACTCCGCATTCTGCGCGTTCGGAGCGATCAGCAGCGCCTCGATCGCTACCCCCAGCTCCGCTACCAGGATGCGCCCGGGCACGGCCAGCGAATATTCGTAGTCCGGAATCCGCTCCTGACGCCGCAAGTCAGGCGTGACAAAAACCACCGCCTCCGGCTCCCGGCGAAGCTTCCATCCCACAGGCAGTGACAATTCCTTGCCCGCCGGACCATCGTCGGCCGCGAACCGCAGGATTTCTTCGATGTGCTTAAACTCCAGCGGAATCCCCGCCTCGTCCCCAACCGCCTTCACCACCCTTCGCTGCACCGCCCGCGGCTCAGTCAAAAGCCACGGCCGGCTCACCGAAGCATTCATTATGGCGGGGCCCGGCTGCTCAAGCCGCTCGACCAGTTCAGAACTCAGCGCAGGCTGAGAAGCCTGAATCTGCACCAGCGCCTGCGAACCCTCGAAACCCGGCAGCCCGCGGGTCCACTCCGGTTGCGACCACTGCACTACAGTCCCCAGCCAACCTGAAATCTCATTCTCCCAATAGTCTTCCTCGTCGCGAGCAATCTCCGCCAACTCGGAAAGCCCCTCCAAGACCGCGGGATTAAACTCCCGCTCAAGCACCGGCATCACCAGCCGGCGCACTCGATTGCGGGTGAACTTGGAATCGGCGTTCGTCGAGTCTTCCCGCCAACTCTGTTTCAGATCGGCAAGATACTGCTCCAGTTCCCGCCGCCGAATCCCCAGCAACGGCCGCACGATCTCGCTGTGACCATCCTCGTCGTCACGCTCCACGAGGATCCGGGGATAAATCCCCCCCAGCCCCCGCAGCCCCGTACCGCGAATCACTCGCATCAGCACAGTCTCGGCCTGATCATCGAGCGTGTGCCCGGTAACGATCTTGTTAAGAGGAATTGCGG
>DATHOK010000013.1:0-4941 GCA_035484995.1 Verrucomicrobiia bacterium
GAACACCTTACCAGCCTTCGTCAGGAAATTACGGATTTACGGAACATGAACGCTCGCACCGCCAACCGGACGGCGGATAGCCAGATCGATCAATCGGCGGTGGAAATGCGCGCCAACCGGCTGCTCGAGATCAAGAAGGAACTGTCGCAGATGCTGAACCGCCCGGAGGATCCACGAGTTTGGTGGGAAAAGGGTGGGCGGCGGAATCGCGTCGCGTAGCTTTAGGCGGGATCGGAATAATTTTGTGGGCCTTCATTGGATTTTAGTCCGATGAAGGCTTTTGTTTTCTTGCGCGCTGCGGGAGGCTTGGCGCTGTAGGCATGTTGCGTAGGTCCCCTTCGACTTCGCTCAGGGCATTTCGCGCAAAAACCGCGCTCAGGATGACAACGCTGCAGCGGCGGCGGCGAGGGCAGCGGCTAGTCCTTCGGAGTTCGGTGCGCCGCCTTGGGCGAGGTCTTTGCTGCCGCCGCCGCGTCCTCCGAGCTTGGCCATGGTTTCTTTCAGCAGCGCGCCCATGTCGTGAGGTTGACCGGCGGATTGGGCGAAGACGAGCGCGGGTTGCGGCGATTCGGTGGCGAGCAGCGCGACTGCGGGAGATTGCCGCGTTAGTTTCTGGGCTAGCAGCTTGAGGAAGTTGAGGTCGCGGTCGGAGAAGGTTCGGACCACGAGCTTGCGGCCTTGGCTCTCCGGAGTTTCCGCTAGTAGCGTTGCGGCCTGCGCGGCGGCTAGTTCGTCTTGCGATTGCTCTAACTGCTTGTGGAGCGACCTGATTTCGTCCAGAGACTTGCGGGCTTGCTGTGGCACATCGTAGATGCCGGCGGAAAACATCGCGGCGGTTTCGGTGAGTGTGGAGAAATCGCGGCGCGCGGTGGCGACGGCGCGCCGGCCGGCCACGAATTCGACGCGATATCCCTGGCGAGCTTTTTCCGTCTTGCGGAGCAAGATGCTGCCGATCTGTCCGGTGGTGTTTACGTGCGTGCCGCCGCAAGCGGTGACGTCCCAGTCGCGGATGTCGATCAAGCGCAGCTGGTCGCGTTCGGTGGGCGGAAGTTTTCGCAGGCCGAGCTTTTCTGCTTCATCTCGCGTCACGTAGCGCAGGTCCACGGGACGATCTTCGACAACGATTTCGTTGGCCCGACGCTCACCGGCTTCGACCTGATCTTTGGTGAGCGAGGGTGTGTCCAGATCGATGGAGCAGTGATCGTCGGCCATATGGAATGAGACGGTCGCCATGCCGAAGAGGCGGACGAATGCGGAAGAGAGCACGTGCTGCGCGGAGTGTTGCTGCATGTGATCGCGGCGACGGGTGGCGTCGACCTCGCCACGGATGCGGGTTCCCGGTTTCACGTCTTTTACTGGAACATCGAGGTAGTGGACGATGTGGCCGTCTTCGGTGTCGGCTACTTCGGTGACGCGGAATTTGGCATCAGAAAGGACGATCGAGCCGGTGTCGTGGATCTGGCCGCCGCTGGTGGGGTAGAACGCGGTGCGGTCGAGAATCAGCGCTGGGCGCGGCGTCTCGACCACTGAGCGGACTTCGGCGTCAAAGTTGTAGAGAAAGGAGTCGTTGTAGTAGAGGCGCTCGGTCATGATTTCTTCAGGATAGTGGTGGAGTTGAGCGTTATCAAGTCGCCGTGCAGTGGACACAAAATTCTTAAACACAGTGGGCACAGGGGTTCACAGGGTGGACCGAGGCCTTGCCATTCGTCCTCGATGTTATCTTTAGTAGGCTATGGATGTTCTCCAAGGACTTTTTGAGCAGCGGTTCCACAATGCCGCAACGAAAGTGCAGCCGCTGCAGGGCCAGCTCGGCGGATCGGGGCGGAATATCATCCGGCTCTCGGACGGGCGACAGAGCGCGATCGGGATTCTCTACAGCGTGCGCGAAGAGAACATCGCCTTCCTGGAGTTCTCCAGGCATTTTCGCAAGCACGGTCTACCGGTGCCGGAAATCTATGCGGAGGATCTGGACCACGGCGCTTATCTCGAGGAAGATCTCGGCGATACCACGCTGTTCGAGTTTCTGTCGAAGCATCGGACGGGAGAGAACATTGCTCCCGACGTTGTGGAGGCCTATCGCAAAGTTGTAGCCGTGTTGCCGCGTTTTCAAATCGAGGCTGGGCGCGATTTGGATTACAAGGTGTGCTATCCGCGGGGCAGTTTCGATCGCCAATCCATCTTCTGGGATCTGAATTATTTCAAATATTACTTCCTCCGGCTGGCGGGCATTCCCTTCAACGAGCAGGCGCTCGAAGATGATTTCGATACCTTGACCACTTTTCTCTTGAGCGCGAATTGCGATTACTTTCTGTACCGCGATTTCCAATCGCGAAATATTATGCTGAAGAGTGGGCTGCCGTTTTTCCTGGATTATCAAGGGGGCCGCAAAGGCGCGCTGCAGTACGACATCGCGTCCCTTCTCTATGATGCAAAGGCTGATCTGCCGCCGGAACTTCGCCAGGAATTGCTCGATCTCTATATCGAGAAGCTTGGCGGCTTCATCGACGTAAGTCGCGAGACATTCCTGCATCATTACTATGCTTACGTCTACGTGCGCATTCTGCAGGCGTTGGGAGCCTATGGGTTTCGCGGTTTCTACGAGCGCAAGGCTCACTTTCTGCAGAGTGTGCCTTACGCGCTGAAGAACCTTCGCTGGCTGCTGCACAACGTGAAGCTGCCGATCGCGCTGCCGACGCTAATGGAGGCCTTCAACAGCATGCTGGCCTCGGAGAAGCTGCAGGGCCTGGCCTCGGAAGCGGACAATCTTACCGTGCGGATCTTTAGCTTCTCTTTCCATCGGGGCTGGCCGAAAGATGAGAGCGGAAATGGCGGAGGGTTCGTTTTCGACGGGCGGAGCCTGCCGAACCCCGGCCGCGAGGAGCGCTTCAAGGCGCTCACGGGCAGGGATGCTCCGGTGATTGACTATCTCAACCAGCAGGAGAGCGTGCATCAGTTTATGGCCAGCGTCTTGTCGCTGGTGGATGCCAGTGTCAGCAATTATCAGCAGCGCGGCTTTAAGCATTTGATGGTGTCGTTTGGTTGCACCGGCGGGCAGCATCGAAGCGTTTATCTGGCGGAGCAACTGGCGAAGCGGTTGCGCGGCAGAAATGGAGTAGAGATTGTGGTGAGGCATCGGGAGTTGGAGGGCAAGGATGCAGTTTGAGAAAAAAGATAGTTTGGGGCGCTGGCTCAACAGCAGGTTCCTCACCGGGCTTTCAGCCCGGTTCGGAATGACAGGAGTTGTGGGTCGCGCCCGGTTCGGAATGACAAGCGTTGGGCCAGGGCAGTCGGCGCAATGAAGGCGATGATTCTGGCTGCGGGCCTGGGCACGCGTCTACGGCCTATTACGGACAATCGCCCTAAGGCGCTGGTGGAAGTCGGCGGGCGGACGCTGCTGGAGATCACGGTTTCTCGCCTGCGCGAGTGTGGCGTTCGCGAAGTGATCATCAATGTGCATCACTTTGCCGACATGGTCGTCGATTATCTGAAAGCCAACAACAACTTTGGCATGCGTGTCGAAGTTTCGCGTGAGGAGGGACTGCTCGATACTGGCGGCGGGTTGAAGAAGGCGGCTCATTTTTTTCTCGACAAGCCAAGTCGCATCGACGAGCCCTTCATTCTGCACAATGTCGATGTCATCAGCACGATTGATCTTCAGCGGATGATGCAGTTTCATCGCGAGCGTGGGGCTCTGGCGTCGCTGGCCGTGCAAGAGCGTGAAACTTCACGATATTTACTCTTCGATGAAGAGCTTCGACTGTGCGGGCGGCGAGCGGGGCGCGATGGAGAGGCTGACCCGGTGCGGCCTGCTGCGCAGGTGCGAGCGCTGGGCTTTTCTGGCGTCCATGTTATTTCCCCTCGAATTTTCTCGCGGATGACGGAGGACGGCGCCTTCTCGATCATCGACTGCTATTTGCGACTCGCTGCGCAGGGAGAGAAGATCATTGCGTTTCCGGCGGATGAATATTACTGGCTGGATCTCGGCCGGCCGGAGAATGTCGCGCGAGTCGAACAGGACTTCAAGAACAAAGCGGTGAAGTCATCCTGAGCGGATTTTCAGGCGGAGCGAAGAGCCTACCCTGTGCTGAAGGCGAAGGGATGTCCCGCGCCCATGCGTCTGTATAAGGGAGATCCCTCACGCGGCTGAAGTGCGCCGCGTTTCGGGATGACGCCGCTCATAGCAGGGGAATACATTCAAGTTGAGCCGCGACTCGCTGACTTGCCTAGGCGGGAGAATTGGGGCCTGCCAGAAAGCCACCATCGAGGACCAAGGATTGGCCGGTCATGAACGAGGCGCGGTCTGAGCACATCCACACGACGGCTTCGGCGACTTCCATCGGCTTTCCGAAACGGCCGATGGGATGTAGTCCGATGGCGTGGGGCTTGACTTCTGGAGCGCCGAAGATGCGCTCGCCCATCGGCGTTTCGATCACTGCAGGACACACGGCGTTTACACGGATGCCGTTGCGCGCGGTTTCGAGTGCCGCGGATTTGGTCAGGCCGATCACGCCGTGTTTGCTCGCGGAGTACGTTGCGAACCCCGCGGAACCGATGAGGCCTGCGACGGATGCCATGTTGACGATGGCTCCGCCGCCGCGCTGCTTGAGCATCTGCTGAATTTCGTACTTCAGGCAAAGCCAGGTGCCTTTGAGGTTAATGTCGATGGTGCGGTCCCAGTCAGCTTCGGGTTGGATGACGATCGGGACAAGGTTACCCTCGATGCCGGCATTGTTGAAGGCGATATCGAGGCGGCCAAACTTTTCCACTGTTTTGCGAACGAGTGCTTGCACCTCCGCGGCTATGGCGACATCGGTCTTCACAAACAGGCCATCGCCGCCGGCGGCACGGATCAGTTCTACGGTTTCGTTACCTTCGACCTCACGCCGTCCGGCGACCACTACTTTGACTCCGGCCTGGGCGAAGAGTACAGCAGTATCGCGG
>DATHOK010000014.1:0-20650 GCA_035484995.1 Verrucomicrobiia bacterium
GATCGCATGCGCGGCTGCTTCGGAGTCCCGGGACGCTTGTCCCATTGAAACTGGAGACAAGGTCAGCGCTCCGAGAATTGAGATGCTCAACCATAGTAAGACTTGCTGGGTTTTTCTCATGTTTCTCCCCGCCGCTTGAGTGCACTGGCAACACGCAAAATCGCAGCGCTTGACCCAAACCCCCGGCCGGGTCAGCACTTGAACTCTTACCTGGGAATTGAGAAATCATCATACACCCGCATGTTTTAAAGGAAAGCCCAAAAATTCAACTGTGAGCACGAGAGATTTCCACAGACATTTCCACTTCGAAGGCCGCCGATGGCGCGGCTGGCCAGCACGCAGGACTCCCGGTCTTGCACTCGAATTACACCACTCACTACATTTCACGGCTGCGCCGATGATCCAAACGGACGATCCAAACGAATGAGACTTTCCGTCGTCACGCCGGTGTACAACGAACGCGCCACGCTGCGGCAAGAGGTCGCGCGTTCGAAATCATTGTGGAAGCTGATCGTCAGCCAAGCGCAGCACCACTCCTCATCGAGAGCCCGTGCAACGGCCGGCGTCTTTGGAGCTAACAGAGGCACGTCGATCCGAATCTGCAAACGAAGGAGTCTGTGGGGAACCAACCAATGGGAAACGTATCACTCACGGTTAAGCAGCTGAAGAAGGAAAAAGAGAAGGTAGAGAAGCGGTTGTCAGCATTGAATTAGCCGTCGTCCGGTCATGATCTCAACGCGGTAACCATGGCGTGACAATCGGCATTGAGCTTGAACGGATGCTGCTGCCACTCCCTGGCAACCTCAACCGTCAACCTGGGATGTGCACCAACACGCCACGGTACTCCACTGGAACACCTGCCGTCGGCGAGCCTCACAAGAAACATGGCCTTCCGGCTGTGCTACGGCACCACCACCTCCACGCCGCTCGAGTACTCACTTTCCTTCCCCTTCGAGTTCACTGCGGTCGTGGCGTAGTAGTACGTCGTTCCATGGATCACAGTCGCATCCGTATAGTTGGTGTTGGGATCTAGTTTCGAATTGATTCTGGTGTAAGAGCCGGTCGGCGAGGTTTTCCGGTAAATGTTGTACCCCGTAACTTCGGAAGATGTGCTCGCGATCCAGGAGAGACTCACAAAGGCAGCGGTGCCCGTGCCGATCACGGTTGAGCGTGTCGGGGAATCTGTAGCATCGCTGGCAAACGAAAGCGTAGCGGAGGGATTCCCGCTGACGTGCGGCGTGAAGGCGACGTTGAGTGATACGCCCTTGCCGACCGGGACCGTCAACGGTAAAGGTGTGTCGAGGACCGCAAACTGCGAACTGCTGCTGGAGACCGAAGAAATGGTTACGTTACCACCGCTGGCGCTCAGCTCTACCGTCCGCTTCTCTGTAGTTCCCACGGCCACATCGCCAAAGTTGAGTGTGGCGGGGGTAATCGCGAGCGCTGGCTTGGAGGTCCCAATGCCTGTCAACGGTATGTTAAGAGTCGGGCCTACAACAAGAGAACTGCCGGCGGCCGGACCGACGGCTTGCGGTCTGAAAATAAAGTCCAATTTCACCTGTTGCCCTGGTGCCAAGATCAACGGAAATGTCACCCCGCTTACCGAAAAATCTTTGCCTTCGGTTTTCAAGCCGGCAAGGGTCACCTTCCATGGATCGGTGTTGGTCAACACGGCAGGCAGCTTTGAACTCGTTCCCACCGGCACCTCACCGAACGCGACGCCCCGTGGACTTACGGTCACCCCCTCGCGGGTCACACCGATTCCTGCCAAGCCCACTGTAATGATCCCTTTGGCAACGCTGCTGACGAAAGTGATCGTCCCGCCCATCCGGCCTTTCGCGGTGGGAGCGAAAGTGACGCTGACCGCAAGACTCTCCCCCGGGGCTAGAACCTGTGGCAGCGTCCCGTGCGAGACTTTGAAATTGCTATTGGTCGCCCTTACTTCCGAGACCGTTACGTTCGACCGTGCGTGGTTGGTTGCAACAACGACAAGAGTTTCCGTCTGGCCGACGACGACATTGGCGAAATGCAGGTAGTTTGGCGAACAATTGAGTGCGGGCGCGGCTGCTCGCACCCTCGGGGGCAGCGTCATCACAGTCGCCAGCGCTACTACAGCAATAGCAGTCGCAGACAAGGACCGAACTTTCCACTGGCCGGATCGCATAAACCAGACAGCTTGGCAAGCATTGGGCCGTTGTGCCTAGATGCCAGTAGGACATCCGCGCGTGGCAGTCCGGCTGCACAGAGGGTGTGATGGACCGAGGTTTATAGCGAAGAAGAAGAAAGCTGCCCTCAGCAAGCCTCAGAAAGAAGACCCCTCAAAAGAAAGCCGCGATCTATCCCAGGGCCAGTACGGACGACAAAGGCCAAGACCCGCTGAACCAACTCGCCGCCCCCGTCTACGAACCGGCAAGAAACCAGGGGCATACCGCTTCCAGCCGCTCATCCCGCCTGCACCAAAGAGTTTGCCTTGCCCGTACAACCCTGCGATAATTCCACCATTGCGCGCATAACGGGAGAGGTTCGGCAAAAACTATCTCCAGCGTCGCTTCGTCCGAAAACACGCGCGAATCAGAGCGCCAATTCGGCGCTTCAACCTGCCCCCGCGTAATAAGCATTGCCCCGGAGGTCTCATCATGCGGTTCTCTACAAAATTTGTCACGCGACTTGTCTCAATCGCTTTCTCCCTTTCCTGTGGCTTCGCCGGCGGCGCATCCTTCGCATTCTGCCAGGACGTGTTCACCTATCACAACAACACTTTCCGCACCGGACTCAACACTGAGACCACGCTGACGCCCAGCAACGTGAATTCAGCATCCTTTGGGAAGTTATTCACTCTCTCCGTCGACGGCCGGGTCGACGCCGAGCCTCTGTATCTCTCTGCGATTCCGATCCCCGGAAACGGCACTCATAACCTCCTTATCGTCGCTACCGAACACGGCACGGTCTATACCTTCGACGCCGACACCGGCTCGCCCATCTGGCACGTCTCCACACTCAAATCCGGCGAGACCCCATCCGACGATCGCGGTTGCTCCCAGGTCACACCAGAAATCGGAATTACTTCCACACCTACCATCCGCCTCACCGGATCGACCGCCGTCATCTACACCGTCGCCATGTCGAAGGATACTTCCGGTGAGTATCATCAGCGCCTGCACGCTCTTAGCGCCGCCACCGGCAGCGAGCTCTACAACGGCCCCGTCGACATCGCGGCCAAATTCCCAGGCACCGGCGATAACTCGTCCGGCGGCGACGTCGTCTTCGATCCTGCCCAATACAAAGAACGTTCGGCTCTGCTTCTTACGGGTGGCGTGGTTTATCTCGCTTGGGCGTCACACTGCGATATACGTCCCTACACCGGCTGGATCATGGGCTACAATGCGACTACCCTAACCCAGGAAACCGTTATCAACGTCACGCCCGACGGTAATGAGGGCGCGATCTGGGGAGCGGGCGGGGGCCTCACGGCCGACAATGTCGGTAACATCTTTTTCCTCGACGCCAACGGCATCTTCGACAGCACCTTGAATTCCAAAGGATTCCCCAGCAGCGGCGACTACGGTAACGCCTTCATCAGACTCACCACCACCGGAGGCCTGGCCGTGGCCGACTATTTTGAGATGGATAACGGCGTGACAGAAAGTGAGGGAGACGTTGACCTCGGTTCCGGCGGAGCTATCTTGCTACCCGCAATGAAGGACGCCTCCGGTACGACCAGGAACCTAGCCGCCGGCGCCGGCAAAGACGGCAATCTTTACCTCGTCGATCGCAGCTCCATGGGAAAGTTCAATTCCGGCAGCAACAAAATCTACCAGGAACTCCCCGGCGCCTTGCCCGGCGGCATCTGGTCCCAGCCCGCCTACGTCAGAAACAAGCTATATTTCGGCCCGGTGGGCCAGCCCATCCTCGCTTTTCAATTCAAGGACGCGAAACTGCTAACCACGCCAGTGGCGAAAACCAGCAATACCTTCCCTTATCCCGGAGCCACTCCCAGCATCTCCTTCAACGTGGGTCAGGATGCCATCGTATGGGCTGTGGAAAATACCAATCCCGCTGTCTTGTACGCTTACAACGAAGTTAACCTGCAAGAGCTGTACAACTCCAACCAAGCCGCCGATGGACGGGATCACTTCGGTGCCGGCAACAAGTTCATCACTCCCCTCATCGCTAACGGCAAAGTCTACGTAGGCACAACCAATGGCGTAACCGTCTTCGGTCTCCTCTCGAAATAACTGGTGTGGCGACTACCCGGCGTGCCGCGGGCGCCCGCGAGTGCATGCGCGTCCGCACACTGCGTTTAAGGTCATCGCGCGGATCATATGCAGATCAGTTTTCTTGCGGGCGTGATTTCGACAAACTCTCTGCAGCCGGCAGGGAGTTTCAGTGTAATTGATTCCCTGACAATGTAGGCCCCCTGGTCCGAGTAGAGTCGGTGGTGCTAAAGCCAACCAAATAGCTCGGGAGAAAGGAGCCGAACGATGATCGGCTCGATTCTGCCTGATAAGCTCTGCCGCACCGACTGCGAGAGAGCCGTGTGCCCGAATGTGGCCAGCGGTTCATACCCAGCCCCAAGGGCATATAATTTTGCCCGGCGCTGGCAAGACTAGGGGCGGGGAACGCCTCAAGAAAATAGGGGGCTGACCTTATGCTGACAGAAGAACAACAACACTATCAAGCCCAGTTGGATATTCTCTGGGGACGTGTTATGCGCGAACGCAACCCCCGGCAATATTGGTTTCTCCTGGAAGAGTTTCAGATATTATTTGCCAGGCTGATGGCAACCCACCCCAGGGAGTCTGAAAACAAATAAGGGCAACGGGATGGGCACGATAATAACCGTGCCGAAGGCATAGTGGTTTTACCTGCCTTTGGGTTTTAGGCACCTGCTCCACCTCACGGGGGAGTCGCAGACCCGCCGTGCCGTAGAGATTGCCGGCCTTATTAAAGACCAGCGTGCCATGGGGAAACGCGCCATTCTGGCGGGTGAAGTCATAGATCCTGCCCCTTCCACTATTGGACACCGGTGCGAGCCGGAGAGGATAGCTCCCTTAGGTAACTCATTTGTTGCGAGGTTTATCCAGCACAATGTCGGTTTTGATACGCAATCAGAGAGGCAAGGGCGTTAAAGGCTGCACTACAAAACGGAGACGGCGGGATCTGTGGTGGAGGAAGAGCAGGCCGCTAGCAACCGAAAAGCAAAGCGCGAAGTCGAACAAGGCATCGCGACGAGCTAGTTTGCGGCGCTTGTCAGGAAAGGCGTCGAAGTGATAGCGGTTCCGCTGGTGGTGGTGCACCCAGACGTGCCCGGACCGGTTGAGCATCCCCAGTAGTTCTGCGTCGCATTGATGTTGGTGCCGGTACAACTGGCTCCGTCGAGCGTGCAATCGTTGGCGATGCCGATCTTTCCTCCGAGCAAGTTGTTCTGATGGATGTCGATCTCAACCCCGGTATTCACGCCGATGTCGACATCTTCGCCGCTGATGGTATTCCCGGTGACCACGGTTCCCACGATTCCAGATCCGCCGTCGCCGCTGCTGATGTTGATTCCTGCAGTTCCAGGCGTTTTAGAGTCGGCCGTGTCGGCGCCGTTTCCGGAAATAGTGTTGTTGACGATGCTGTTTCCAGACATGTTATCCGCCGGGTGGCCGAGCGCGGGCCCCTTGTGACTGTGGATCGCTACGCCGGGAAGACTGTTACCGGTCAGAGTGTTGCCCGTGACTGTGTTGTTTGTCACAATGCCCGGCCCGTTGCCATCAGAAAAGAGCCCGATTCCCGCCCCACCGTTTTCTGCGCCGTTATTAGTAGAGGTGTTGGTGGAGATCGTGTTGTTGTTCACCCCGTAATGCGTGGCGTAGTCGGGAGGTTGGGAACCCACGGGCGGATGCGATGCGAGCACGATGCCGCACACGACCGGGTTGGCGGTGACGGTATTGTTAGTAATGGTGTTCTGCTGGGCTGCCCTGGTTTCGTCTGTGATCACGATGCCATCGGCGTTACCGGAAACCGTATTGCCCGACACGGTCGAGTTGACGGCTCCGAGCAAATGAAGCCCGCCGCCGCAGTCATAGGATTCATCCGTCTCATAGTCCGGCTGACCGGCACAGGCAGTGCCTGAAGTGCTGGGTCCTTGCTGATCGTTATTCACGATGTCATTGTCGAGGACTTTGACGTCGGTCGTATTAAGAAGCAGAATCCCCTCATACAACGCGTTCTCTATGGTGAAGCCCGAAACCGTAACATCCTGCAGGCCGGGGTTGCTCAAGCCATCAAGCAGGACGCCGTTCGCAAGGTTGGTTGCATCGATGAAGGACTGGCCTGCGCCGGCACCGATAAGCGAAAGCGGTTTGCCGATTGTCACATCTTCTGCGTAGGTGCCCGCTGCCACGTTGATGACATCGTTCGCGGCAGCCGAGTTAACGGCGAGCTGAATTGTCGCATAGCAACCGCCGGTACCCCCGGGGTTTACACAGAGAGTCGTTTCCTGGGCGGCGGGAGAGCCGCCAGAAGAGCACGCAGGAGAAAATGCTGCCAACACAACTGCGCAATGAAACATCGTGTTCCGGCAAAATTGCAGTCGCGTCATGGAAGATCCTCCGCTTCGCCGTGACCACATTATGGCACGGGCTTCTTTAGTCCGCACAAATCGAAGGATGTTCCCGCGATCAAGGAAATCTGTCGCAGCGCTGTTCGTGCCCCGACAATCTGGAAGTGCCAGTTCTTGAAATACCCCGATTACACTCATTGACAGGGTTGTTCGACATTTCCCCGAAAGCTGGGTCGCCGGGCCCACTCCGCGTTTCTGCTAAGCTTCGCCTGTAATCAGCATGGGCAGCCGTCCGGTCTCACGACGAAGTTGGCAGATGGCCCAAGTCAGGGCGGGTTCGATGTGTGATTTGTGGAGGGAAGCGGGAACTCTACTAGCAACACTGTGACGCCTGCCAAGACAAGCATCGAGAGTTGAAGCGCAGATTAACCGGCTGCAAGCCCGGCCAACTTCGCACTCGGTTCGGTCTTCGATTCGCGAGTCTCGTTTCGACTGTTTCTCCCCGCTCCTTCGGATGCGGGACCGTAACCAGAGACGCTGAATCAGACGCCGAGTCCGACGTTCTTGTGCGCCATCTCGACGATAGAGCGCCCAATCATTAGGGACGCAGTCGCGGCGGGAGAGGGAACGTTCAGAACGTGCAGCACGTTTCCCGATTGCACAAACTGGAAATCGTCGACTAGAGTTCCATCGCGCTTCAGTGCCTGGGCGCGAACCCCGGAGCCGCCGGGGACCAGGTCTTCGTCGCGTACGGCTGGGACCATTCGCTGCAAGGCGCGAACGAAGGCTGCCTTTGAAAAAGACCGGTGGACTTCGTCGAATCCGCTCCGCCAGTACCTTGCGCCCATTCGCCAGAATCCCGGAAACGCGAGCGATGAAGCCAGGTCTTTCAGTTTGAAGTCAGTGCGCCGGTAGCCCTCGCGGCGAAAGGCGAGAACGGCGTTAGGGCCGGCGTCGACTCTGCCACTGATGCGGCGTGTGAAATGAACTCCGAGAAAAGGGAACCGCGGATCGGGTACGGGATAAATAAGGGCACGCACCAACGACGAGCGCTCGGGAGTGAGATTGTAGTACTCGCCGCGAAAGGGAGCGATCGTGACCTCCGGTTCATCGCCGGCCATCCGGCTGATGCGGTCGCTGAACAATCCCGCGCAGTTTATGAAATAGGTTGTGGAGAATGCTCCGCGTTTGGTTTCTGCCACAATCTCACTCGCACCGCGTTTCAGGCTCAAAACTTCCGCGGACGTCAGAATCGATCCACCGCGCTCCACGATTAACTCTGCGTACTTATCGCAGACCGCAGCATAGTCAGTGACGCCGGTTGAGGGGACGACCAAAGCGTTTAAACCACTGGCGCTCGGTTCCAGCTCACGCAACTCCGCAGATCCGATAAGCCGCACCCCCGCCACGCCGTTGGCCTCGCCCCGCCTTCGTAATTCTTCCAAGGACTGCAATTCTTCCGGACGGGTGGCCACGATTACCTTACCGCAAATGCTATGTGGAATGCCGTGCGCGCGACAGAACTCGACCATCGCCGCCGCGCCGGCAACGCACAACTTTGCCTTCAGCGACCCTGGCTTATAGTAAATCCCGGAATGAATGACGCCGCTGTTGTGGCTGCTTTGATGCTTGGCCACGCGATCTTCTTTCTCGAGCAGCAGCGTGCGAAGGCGCGGGAATCGTTGCGTAATCTCGAGTGCGACCGAGAGGCCGACAATGCCTCCACCCACGATGATGACGCCGTAACGCGAATCAGGCATGATCGATGATCATACCGCGACGGTGTCGGCACCACGCGTGTTTGACTATGGGCTGACGACCAGAGTTATAGAGGAAGGCGCTTGATGACTCAGTGTGCCCGACGTGCCCGTGACAGTGATGGAATAGGTGCCGGGTTGCGTGCCTTGCTGCTGCCCGCCGCTGCCTCCGCCGCCGTCGCCCCCAGTCCCACCGCCATTGATTCCTCCACCTCCACACGATGGCAGCAAGAGTGCCAAAAAGAGCAATCCGAGCACAGAAGCTGGCAGCGTTCGCCTTGCACGCTTTCTAGTTGCCAGCAGTGCAAGTCCCGGCAGGGCCAGCGATAAGGGGTAGAAGAAGACAGCACGGTTCAGGCCGGAAGGAAAGAGGCTGGCCGAGCTGGAAGTGGTTGCAACGGTCATCACGACTGCGGCAGAGCTGTTGCCAGGAGTTACTGAGCTGGGAGTGAAACTGCAAAGCGCCGCAATCACTGGCGTGCTCGAACAGGATAGAGTCACGGCGTTGGTGAACGAAGCTCCGACGGACAGGACGCTGAAATTGTAACTGGCCGACTCTCCCGGCGTGATGGTCTGCGTGGTTGGCGTGAGCGAACTGAGAGTGAAGTCCTGATACACCGTAAGCGCGATCGTCAGTGTCGAACTGGGAGTTCCCGTGATGTCCTGGGAGTCGATGACGATGTTGTAGGTGCCGGACGCGGCGCTGTTCGGAACGTTGATCGTGGCAGTTACGGGAACAGAGGCTGCGGCCTTGATTACGATGGGATTCGCGGGACTGAGCGTGCATTGCGCGGCCGGCAGCGCGCTAGCGTTGCAGGTGGCGTTGACCTGACCGCTGTAGGAATTAGTGGAAGCAAAAGTGAGAGCCGCCGACACCTGGGCGGCGGGCGGGGAAGAAAGCGTTGCCGGACCCGTAATCAGGTAAGCGCCGACGTCGAACGGTACAGGAAGAGAATTCGTAATCGAACCCGATGTGCCTTGCACTGCGATCTGGTAACTGCCAGGGGTGAAGCTGGTTCCGTTGATGATGAGATTGACTGTGGCTGGAAATGTGCTGACCGACGATGGAGTGATGCTGCAACTGTTTGCTCCGAATGAATTTGCGCAGGTTAGGGTGACGGTGCCGTTGAATCCGTCCTGGGAGGAGATTGTGATCGGGCCGCTGCTACCAGTGCTGCCCTCCTTTACGTTGGGGAAAGCGCTGGGCTCGCTGAGAATAAAGTTTGGGTTCGTCGTGACCGTTATTGAAAACGAATTGGTCATCGGCGTGGGTTCCCCGGCGGTTGCAGCCTGCAGTGTGACGGTGTAATTGCCGGTTACCGTGGCTGCGGGAACGGTCACGGTCGCGGTCAGGTTCACGGGTGAGGCCGACGTGGGATTGACGGTTGCACTGGGGAAAAAAGTACACGTTGCACCGGAGATGGCGGGACTGAAGCTGCAGCTGAGGGCTACGCTTTGATTGAATGAACCCTGGGCTGTGAGTTGAAAACTTACGGGCGGGGAAATCGCGCCCCGCGGCTCAATCACGGTCGCGGGCGTCGGGGTGGTCAGATCAAGATTCACAACATGCAAAACGAGAGGCGTGACGTGGGTCGTCGTATTGGGATCGGAGCCAACGCCTTGCAGATTGAAGCTGTAGTCGCCGATAGTGTTGCCCGCTGTAACCGAGAATGCCGTGCCAGTCGAGGCAAGAGTGAAGCTCGGCGGGTTCGGGGTGCACGGACTGGGCGGGCTGGTCGTCCCTGCGGTGCAGCTTAAGGCAACCGAGCTGTTGTATCCGTTCACTGCCGTTACCGTGCCGTTGAATGTGGGCGTGGTTCCGGCGAAGGCAGTCAGCGGATTGTTTGAAACCGCGATCTGGAAATCCGGCGTAGCGATCAAGTTGAATTGCCACACGCCGCGGCCGTAGGTGGAAGCGCGTATAAGCTTCTGGCCGCCGGAGTTGAAAAGCGCCAGCGCGGTGACCGCTACGTTGGGCAGGAACCCGCTTTGTTGGCTGCTCGCGCTGGGTCCGAGTTCAGTCCATGCGGGAGCGGACGTCGAGCTTTGGAAAACGCCGACGTCCGAGCCCACATAAACCATGTGTGCGATCGGGTCAACGACCACTGCGTTCACCGGAGAATCCGGAAGTTCGCTGGCTCCGGCCCCGGTGAAATCGATCCAATTCATGCCGGCATTCGTGGTCTGCCAAACGTGTCCCGGGCCGCCTTGTCCGGGAACGGCAGTGAATCCCATCACGGTGACGTAGGCGGTGTTGCCGGTGGGGTCTGACGAGTCAATGGCGACGCTGGAAATCGGGAACTGATTGGGATTGATGCTGCTGCCTCCCGGGGCGTTCAGCGTTGTGTTCGCGAAGTTTGAAACCGTTCCGGAAACAGCAGTCGCGTTGGTGGTGACCCAGACGTTTCCGCCGACGGGCGTCGATAATTCGTTCGGACCGAAGCCGTCAGTGGTGGCATAAATCACTTCAGAACCACTTGCGCTAGTGTGGCCGCCTGCGGCAAGGGCGCGCACAGTATTGACCTCGGTGCCCGCGCAGGTGCCCGTGCCAAAGCTTTCGAAGTTCAGGCTCAATGCAGTGTATGCGCCGCCAGAGCGCGGTCCGCTCCACACCCGGCACGTTCCTACGAGCAACGAGGTGGTTGATTGGGGATCGAGAATGTAGGGGAAGTAGAATGATCCATCATCGCCCCCCACGCTCCCGCTGCTGACGACAACCTGAAAGGAACTGTCGTTGCAGTTCACCCCGGAGGAACATTCCTGGATATTCAACGTGCCTCCTCCCGTATCCGGATTTGAAGCAAACCAGTTGTCTGTGTTGGGATCGATGGCATTGTAGCCGCCGTCGCCGCCCAGCACATTTCCCCAACTTGCACTCGTTAGGGCCGCCGCGGTTGCGGGGGAGCCGTTATCCTGCGTGCCTCCTAAAAGCGTGTTGGGATCGGTGGCATGTTGGGAGAAGCTGACGAACTGCGTCATGGAGCCAAGGTTTTGATTGAGGTCGTCGAATTGATTCGTGCCGGAACACGAACCTGTGGAGAGGCCTGTGAATCCGTTCAGCGCACGGTAAATGCCGCCGTCATTCGCGAAATACATCAGGTCTGCTCCGGACGACGGGATCGCATATGCAAGAGCGTGCTGATCAGGATGGACATGCGCGAGTGCTGATAACGGGTCGCAGCCATAGACGTGCGTGAGATTCATGAACGGCACGCCGGAGCACGCAGGGTTGCTGGCATTGATCGAGCATTTGTAGAGGTTGATCGCGCCGGCGTAGAGATCTGTGGCAGACGCACCGTTGGGAACCGCCAGCAGTTCCAGGTTGTAGAATCCCTGCTGCACGCCGCAGCCATCGGAATCGCCGCAATTGAGGATTCCGCCGTCGCTTATTTGGGTCCACGATGCGCCGCCGTTCACGCTCTGCCAAATGCCTTGATCCAAGGGCTCGCCCGCGGAGTTCAGCGAAACGAACCACACGTACATCTCATTGCGTCCCGGCACGACGGAGATTTCACCGCGATAGATCGGACAGGTCGTAACGTAGTTTTGCGGGCACGCGGTTGTGCTAAGCAAGCCTGCAGCGCCCGGCTGGGCGGTGAGGCGCGTCCAGGTCAGACCATCCGGCGAAGAGTAGAAACCGTGATAACGCTCCGCCGCAAAAAACAGACCGGCTGCGGCGTTGTACACCACCGAAGTTGCTGAGGTCGCCTCGCTCACTGCAGAGAAGAGAGCATCGTAAGTCCATGTCTGGCCGGCGTCGGTGGAGGTGTAGAGGCCCCGGTAAGTGCTGGCGGTCAACGCGCCGGCGGATACACCTTCCGACGTTGCCGCCATGGCTGCGACCACCGTGCTGGTTTGTCCACTCGCCGTGCTGAAGGCCATGCGCGTAGCACCCAGGCCACTGAACGAGTAAGTGCCGTTGTTCGCAGTGGAGATCAAAGTCCAGGTGTTGCCGCCATCGGCAGAGCGCAGAATGCCAAGCCCGAAGTAAGAGTCGGCGGAATTATCAGCTTCACCTGTGCCTGCCAGCACCACGGTTTGGGTAGGATCGGAGTTTCCCGGCTGAATCGCGATCGACCCGATGGAGAGTGTTGCCTGGTCGTCGGTGATCGCGGTCCAGGTCACGTTGTTGGCTGTGGTTGTGGCAGCGTTCGTGGACTTCCACACTCCTCCCTGAGCTCCACCGATATAAACCGTATTGCCGGTGCGATCCGCGGGGTCGATGGCCACCGCGGTGGCTCGTCCGGAAACCTGGTCGTAGTTCTGAAATCCGTTGCCTGTGGCATCGGAGGCTAGTGGCACTGGGCCAAGCGGTGTCCACGCGCCAGACGACAGTGCAGGTTGAGAATCCGTATACGCCGCCTGAGTGCGAGCCAGTCGAGCGGCGCGGGCTTGCATTTTTGCTTGATAAGCTCGATAGCGCAACTCAGCGGAAGACTTTCCCGGAACCACACGGCCGCGCAGAAACCATTCTGAGCGCTCTTGCATATGATCGGCATCCGCGTCAGCGATCGGCGCCTCGGCCGCAGTTTTCTTGGCGCCTTGTGCCTGTGCGATGGAAAGCAACGAAAATGGCAAGACCGCGAGCAGGGAAGCACGAACTACGCGGCAGAACCCAGGAGAGGCCATGGATACTTAGCTACGAGGCAAGTATCAAAGGGCCAAAGAGAACAAGCAATCAAAAACCCGCACAAATCTGAACTGAGGACCATTCCGGGAATAAGAAGTACAATCTCCATCGTGTTCTCGGACTCGCTTCTATCACGATTGCTTCGAGGTATGTCATCAATGACGAAGTTCCGGCTTCTATCCGGCGGTTTGATTGCTTTTCTGGTGTTGGGCTGTGGGGTTTCGATCCCGCGAGCCGAATCTGCCGACCGCGAGATCAATGTTGCGGCGGCCGCGGACTTAAGCGCTGCCATGCAGGAAGTGGCTGCCAACTATGAAAAGCGCACCGGCGTCGTCGTAAAGCTTTCTTTCGGCGCATCCGGCGCGTTGACCCAGCAGATTCAGAACGGTGCACCATTTGACGTTTTCTTTTCCGCGGACATGGATTATCCCCGGCAGTTGATTGCCGGCGGCCAGGCCGATGGAGCAACGTTATATCGTTATGCGGTGGGGCAGTTGGTGTTATGGGTTCCGCAGGATTCGCCGCTCGATGTCGAGCACAAGGGCATGGACGTTTTGCTCGATCCGTCGGTGAAGAAAATTTCAATGGCGAATCCGCAGCATGCGCCGTACGGGCGCGCAGCCGTGGCTGCGCTGAAGCATTATGGTTTGTATGAGAAACTCGGTGACCGGCTGGTGTTGGGAGAGAATGTGTCGCAGGCAGCGCAGTTTGTGGAATCTGGCAACGCGCAGGCCGGGTTCGTGGCTCTGGCTCATGCCATGGCGCCAGCGATGCAGGGTAAGGGGAGATACTGGGTCGTCCCGGCCGAGGCATATCCGGCGCTGGATCAAGGTGTGGTGTTGATCTCGCGCTCACCTCATCCGGAGGATGCGGCGGCGTTCCTGGGGTTTATCAAAACCGAGGAAGCGGCTGGGATGCTGCGGCGTTATGGATTCACCTCGCCTGACCTGAAATACAAACTGAAGTAGGGAACTGCACCACAAAACAATGGCTATCGATTGGCAGGCATTTCGACTCACGATTGAACTGGCGGTGGTGGTATCAGCCGTCCTTTTGGTGGTCGGGCTACCTTTGGCCTATTGGATCGCCTTCTCGCGCCGACGCTGGAAATTTCTTGTGGAGGCGCTGGTTGCCTTGCCCATTGTGCTGCCGCCGACTGTGCTCGGGTTTTATGTGCTGGTCGCCCTCGGTTCGCGGAGCCCTTTGGGCCGCTGGTGGCAGTCTATGACGGGACACACTCTGGCTTTCACTTTCACAGGACTGGTGATCGGCTCCATTCTCTACAGCCTGCCGTTTGCGGTGCAGCCTTTCGCGGCTTCGTTCTCGTCGGTCGATCGCAAACTGCTGGCAGCCTCGGCCACACTGGGAGCCTCACCCTTGCGCACCTTCTTCCGAGTGGTAGTTCCGCTCTCCGTGCCTGGTCTGGTCGCGGGCGTAGCCCTGGCGTTTGCTCACACCATGGGTGAATTTGGGGTGGTGCTGATGGTTGGAGGCAACATTCCCGGTGTGACGCGCACGGTTTCCATCGGAATCTACGATCAAGTACAAGCTTCCAACTACGCTTCAGCGAATGCCATGGCGTTGTTGCTGCTAGTCTTTTGTTTTGGAGTTCTTACTTTGGTCTACGGGCTGCACCGGAGGACCCGGCATCAAGCGATGGCGAATCGCGAAGTATGGGCGATTGGTCCAGTCAAATAAGCGAACCTCGATGCCCACTCCTGCGGAACCAGCCAACCCACGACCAGCCAAACCACGACCCGCGAATCCAACCCTGAGCGCACGCATTCGCAAGAGCTTTTCTGCCACCGAGCGCCCGTTCTCGCTCGATGTGGATTTCAGCGCCGCGTCCGGATTCAACATACTGTTCGGTCCTTCAGGATCGGGCAAAACCACGCTGCTCGACTGTGTGGCGGGTCTGGCTGTTCCCGATGCAGGGAGAATTGTCCTGGGTGAGCGAGTGTTATTCGACGCGGGCTCGCGCGTCAGCATTCCGGTCGCTAAACGCGGCGTGGGATACGTCTTGCAGGATCTGGCACTATTCCCGCACCTGACGGTCGAGCAGAATACGGAGTACGGTCTGGCGCATTTGCCGCGATCAGTGCGCCGGCAGCGGACCGCGACGATGCTGCAGGAGTTCCAGATCGAGCACTTACGCGAACAGCCTCCTGGAGAGATCTCGGGCGGCGAGCGCCAGCGTGTGGCCCTGGCGCGAGCTTTGGTGACCGACCCATGGGTGCTCCTGCTCGATGAACCTCTGGCGGCGCTGGACGCCCCTACCAAATCGAAGATCATCGAGGATCTACGGCGGTGGAATCAGGCGCATCGCATCCCGATTCTTTATGTCACGCACGCGCGCGAGGAGGTGCTGGCGCTCGGCGAACGCGTGCTGGTGATGGAAGAAGGCCGCATCATCGCGCAAGGTGCACCGCATGAGGTGCTGGGCGCTCCTCTCCAGGAGACCGTGGCGCAATTGGCGGGTTTTGAGAACATCTTCGACGCAGTCGTTGAATCCGTA
This sequence comes from Verrucomicrobiia bacterium, assembly GCA_035484995.1. Classification (GTDB taxonomy): domain Bacteria; phylum Acidobacteriota; class Terriglobia; order Terriglobales; family Acidobacteriaceae; genus Sulfotelmatobacter. The sequence goes on from DATHOK010000014.1 coordinate 15,450, forward strand.
CATGAGGATCGCGGCACAATGCTTTGTCGAATCACTACCTCTCGTCTGCCTGGCAGCCATGAGGACAGATCCGTTCTGCTGGAGACGCCCTTGATCCGGGCAGAGGCAGGCGCACGCTTGCGGGTGGGAATTCGTGCCGGCGACATTCTGCTGGCCGTCGCTGAGCCGGTGGGACTGAGCGCGCGCAATATCCTTCCCGGGCGGCTGGTGTCCATGGAACGGCGCGACATGACGATTGGCGCGCGCGTGGATTCCGGCATAGAGATGGAAGTCCATCTGACGCTTGCGGCGCGTGACGCCCTGGACCTTGCCGAGGGCCGCGAGGTATGGCTGGTGATCAAAACTCATTCCTGTCATTTAATGCGGCGCTGACTTATAATGCCGTTGCGCCCGCTGACTTGGAGCGAAGGTGGCGCAAGCCCACCGAGTCCAGACGCGCAGCGGTCTCCTACATCGGTTGCCGGAGTTGTTTCTTGAAATCTACGCCTCAACTTCTCTCAATTGGTTCTGCCGGGCGCCTGCTCGCTTGCGCCGTCGCATTCTGTTTCTGTAGCAGCCCCCTAGCGCAGGGACAGGGAGATTCCTCACAGCCTTCGCAGGGACTGCCTTTTCTCAACACAGGTGCGGATTCCGTGATGTCACAAATCGACATGGTGGAACTGTACGTCGAACAACAAAACAAGCACACCAAGTTTCTGGAGGAGCAAAAATTAGCAGATAAGAAACTGATCGATTCCGGCGTCGTGTCAGCGCTCGATCTCGATGCCCCGAATGGCGCGATAGAGGATTTCAACCGCGCTCGCACGTTATTGAAGGCGCAGAACTCGAAAGAGGCAATCAAGCAGCTGCAAAAAGCGATTGCGGGGTATCCCAAATTTGTTTCAGCCCATGTCGGTCTGGGGCTCGCTTATGTCGATCAGGAAGACCCGGTTAAAGCCAAGAGTGAATTTGAAACAGCTGCCAAACTGGACGATAAATTTCCCGGATCGTTCCTGCATCTCGGTCGCCTAGCCTTGTCGCAAAACGATTTTCCGGCTGCGGAATCCGCACTGGAAAAAGCTGCTGCTCTACAGCCCAAAGACGTCAACATTCTCTCGGTTCTGGCGTATGCGCAAAACGGAACCCATCAATACGGGCACGCTTTGGAAACGGCCCAGTTGGTGCATACGCTTGACCACAAGGGAATGGCGAATGTGCACTACGTGGCTGCGTCCGCCGCCATGTCTCTGAAGGATTTCGAAGCCATGGAGCGCGAACTGAAACTCTTCCTGAGCGAGGACCCCACCAATGCTTTCGCTCCAGTTGCGCGCAAGAATCTGGCTGCCCTTGAGCATAACAAGGCAGTTCGGGCGGCAGGTGCCGCCAATTCTCTGTCCGCAACAACAGTGTCCGTTTCGCAGGCGCAACAAACCTTCCCCAACACTGACAGATTGAAGGCGCAGCTCGCGACATTGGGCGATGAATCCGATTCCTGCGACGACTGCGGCGCCTTAGCCGAGGCAGACGCTCCCAAATTGGGAGGCGACAGTGGCGCCGTCTCGGATGCGCCCCGGAACGTAGCAAGGGGGGCTGGCGGTGTCTGGACCATTCGCAAGAACGTGGACGATGTGGCCCTGTTTTTCTCCGTTAGCAGCCATGGACACATGGTGAACGATTTGGAAGCGTCCAACATTAAGATCCGCGATGACAACAAACCTCCGGCAAGAGTCGTGCAATTTGCACCCCAGTCCAAACTTCCTTTGCGTCTGGCTCTGCTAGTGGATACCAGTGGTTCGGTGCATAACCGATTCTCCTTCGAAAAGAGCGCCGCGACTAAGTTCGTGCAGAAAGTGCTAAGCAATCCCGCCGACCTTGGGTTCATAGCAGGATTTGCCAGCGAGCCCAGCGTAACCCAGGATTTCAGTGCGGACCCAATCGAACTGGGAAAGGGGATCGACAATCTCGCAAACGGAGGCGGAACGGCCCTCTTTGATGCAGTTTTATTCGCGTGCAGAAAGCTGGGAGCATATCCCGATGATGAGCGGGTGGCGAGGGTCCTGGTGATCCTGAGCGACGGCGAGGATAATTCCAGCCATGGCACCCTGAAGCAAAGCATAAGAGTTGCAGAGAAAACGGGCGTGACGATTTACACCGTTAGCACGAAAGAGGGCCTTGGCGACAAGACGGATGCTGACAAGGTGCTGGAAGTACTGGCAGAACGCACCGGAGGGGAAGCGATGTTTCCCGGAGATTTGCGCACCCTGGGTTCGTCCCTCGACAAGCTGCGCGATTTGATCCGGAGCCGTTACTTCATTGCTTACAAACCCGCCGATTTCCAGCCGAACGGAAACTATCACACCATCAGCATCATCGCCGAGAAAAACGGCAAGCATTTGCAAGTCCGCGCTCGTAAGGGCTACCACGCTCGCCTCGAAGCGAGTCCCAACTAAGCGGAGAGCCGGAAGCTTCCTCCACCCGGTCCATCTCAATCACGGCAACCCACTGGCCCGGCCGCTGTTCGGAAAATACGATGTGGCCTCCGAGAATCTGCGCCACGGCGGCAGGTGGGAGGTCGCGGTGAAATCCGAAGAAGCGAGTCTTCAGTTCCGTCCAAGCCCGCCAGTGATCCCATACTGCCGGTCCGGGCTCGTATTTCGTGGAGAAGACCAGCGCTACCTGATAGTTCGAGCGAGAGGCAGCGGCAAGCACTTCATCGATCGAGAAGTTCTCTACACGAACGACGCGCATCGGCCGCGTAATATAACCAAGCCAGGGCCGGGATATTTCGTCCGAGGCAGGCCATGCCGTAAGCACCCGCGCCATGGGGTAGCGAGCCTCCAGGAAGTGCTCGCCATCTTCGTGCAGCACGATGTAGTTTCGATAGGCGAGATTGTCCTCCAGTGAGAAGCCATACGGAGGGTTCCAGAACCAGGCCACAACGAAAGCGATCGCCACACAAGCAACAGCCGTCAGCCAATAATGCACCCTGCGCCAGAGCGTTGAGACCGAAACAATGATGACGAGAGGAACGGCTGGAAGCATATAGCGAGCCAGAACGGCGCCGCCGATCAGCGCCATCGCAACCGCATAAGCCAGCATGACAACATAGAAAACCATTTGTACCGGGATGCTAATCCGCGGGCGCTCGCCAGACGAATCGCGCCGTGGTGGCAGCAGACACATCGCCACCAGCATCGCCAGCGTCAAAAGCCACAAGTGGAGATATCCGCTGATCTGCCAAAGCCGCATGGCCAGCGCAAAAAGAAACCGCGTGGAGCTGAGAGTCGCAGCCACGTTGTAGCGGAAGAACTCTGGATTACCGAAGACGTATCCGGTGCGCGCGTAGTGATAGGCATACCAAAGAGCAAGCGGCATCGCGGGGATCAGCAGCGAGACTATTCGCCGCACGGAGCTGCTTGTCGATTCGAGGTCCTCGTTCTCCAGCCAAAGTTTGCGCAGCGAGCTCTTATGAGCGAGCAGGCCTAGGATCCCCCATCCCGCGAGGGCTATGGGGGCTAGAATCGCAGTCTCTTTCGCCAGTGCTGCCAGCGCGAACCAGAACGCCGTCGCGATGGTTTCACCTTCCACATACGCCGCGAGACCCCAGAAGGTGAACCCAGCGGCGGCCAGATCTACCTGCGCCAGAGAGCTTTGCGCGAAGAACACAGGATACAGAGCAGTACAGAGCGTCGATGCGATCGCAACCTGCGTGTTGGCGACGCGCTCGGCTAGTCGGAACAAACCGAGAAGCGAGAAGGCCGCGATCACCAGCATCGCAGTCCGGGTAACCAGAGGAGCGTAGCCCACCACCTTCCACCAGAGCGCAAGCCAAGCCATCACCAGCGGCGGGTGCGCGTTTGAAACCGTAGATTGGGGAGTCAGACTTCCCGTGAGCAGGAGATCACGTGCGGCTGGAACGTAGTAACCGCCCTCGTCCCAGAAGTAAGGCAAGCGCAATAGAGGCGCGTGAAGCAGAAAGATAAATACAAAGATGACGGCAAACACCAGGGCCAGGTAAGCGCCCGACCATCGAACTGGGCTACTCCGGTCAGACCGGTAATCTCTCAGAATCCCCCCTAGTGCACCGGTCCAGTAGGAGTCAGGCGCGGGTCGAGCTTAATCTCGCCAAAAGCGCTCTCGTAGCCGGCCACGTTCTGCTGGAGCAGTCCCAGCAGTGCCTTGGCCTGCTGCGGGCTGAGGTAAATGCCCTGGAAGTTGCGAATCTCGACTTGAGCTTCGGTCTGCTGTTGCAGGGTGCCGAACACCATGAAGAAGTCCCAGACGTTCACCCGCATCTGCACGCTGTTGGCATAGGCCTCGCGGTAGTCGGGAGCATTGACCAGCTTGACATTAGGTTGCGCAGGAAGGCTCATAGAAAAGCAGTGTAATGACTTAGGGGGCGCGAAGGGAAGGCGGGCGCTGGAAATTCTCTGTTTGAGGAGAAGACTACGGGTGAAAGCGATCGACCCGGGCTACCTCCGACCGACAAAAAATGTCATTCGGTTTACATCTTTCTGGCTTTGTGGCCCCGAAGAGGGTGCCGCGAAAGGTCATGGACGTTAGCTACTTTGCTGAAACCAAAGGAGTTGTAGGATGTCACTACAGGTCTCGTCTGGCGTTCAAAGTGCGAGACTTGAAGCGTTCCTAAATTGGATTTTCTGGCGAGCACTCTATGACTCATAATCCCGATCACGGGGTCACTGAAGAAATCATTCTCCCCGACAACCTGCTCCCTCTGGGATCTGTGCTGGGCGAGGGAGTCACCCCGCTCGATGTCAGCATGGTGCTGGCGAAAGTGTTCAAGGTACAGTACGCGGAGGTCGCTCTGCTGCGCCTTGAGGGCGGCCTGCTCAAGTTTATTTTTCCCGAGCACCTGCGAACCACCGGAGCGATTCCGATTTCGAGCAAAGCGGTCGCGGCCCACACCGCGTTGAGCAAGAAGGCCGAGATCTTCAACAATTTTGCCCGGGTAAAGCATGCCAGTATCTTCGAAACCATCAAGCCGGTTGGCTCCGAAACCGAAGAACTGGCGCCGCCCGCGCCTATACAGAAGCTGATGTCGGTGCCGATTCTGGATCACAAATCGACGGTGCTGGGCGTCATCCAAATCTCACGCAAGGGAGTGGATCCGCGCTTCACGCAGGATTTCAGCCGCGAGGATCTCCACGATCTGGAACTCGCCGCCGGAGTGCTGGCTGCTTCGCCGGTGATGCTCGAGAACT
>DATHOK010000015.1:0-4258 GCA_035484995.1 Verrucomicrobiia bacterium
GGCCATGGCGCGAACCTGGTGACTGGCGATTATTCCCGCGGTGCTTCGGGCTTGTGGATCTCCGGCGGAGAGTTCGCTTATCCGGTCGAAGAAATCACGGTCGCGGGGAACCTGAAAGAAATGTTCTTTAACATCTCCGAGATCGCCAGCGATCTCGAGTTCCGCGGCTCGGTGGCGTCACCAACGCTGCGCATTGACGGGCTGACGGTCGGCGGCGAATAATCTCCACTAACTACAGGCGGAACATGAAATTCGCCAAGATTGTATTCTGGATCGCCACCATCTGGGGCGTGCTGACGCTATCGCCGCTGTATTTTATCCTCGATTTGATCGGCCGCCAGGATCCACCACCCATCACGCATCCCGCGTTCTACTATGGCTTCGTCAGTGTGGGTCTGGCCTTCCAGATTGTATTCCTGGTGATTGCCAGAGATCCGATACGCTTCCGCGCGATGATGATTCCTTCGATGATCGAAAAGTTTGGCGGCGGCACTGCCTTCGTCGCGCTCTACCTGCAGCATCGCCTGACTCCGGGAGATCTGGCGCTGGGGTGCGTCGACCTGTTGTTCGGCGTGCTATTCGCTGCCGCGTTCTTCAAGACCAGCAACTGAACAATCACCCTGCAGAGTACAATCGACTTGCATGGGCGGACTGATCCAGCCAACGCCAGTAGTAGAAGAGCGTGATTCGAGCAAGCGCACCATCGCCATCACGGTCGCGCTTGTCATTGTCATCGCCATCGTCTTCGCGTTTTTACTTCGCAGCCAGCCCAAGGCCGCCTCCGGCCCACCTCCCTACGCTGCAAGCCTCAAGCTCTCCGACTTTAAAATGAGCGCCGCCGAGAATTTTGTCGGAGCCACCGTCAGCTATGTCGACGGAACCATCGCCAACGCAGGGGATAAGACCGTCACGCACGTGACGGTCGAGGTCCTATTCAAAGACGAACTGGGACAACTCGCTCAACGCGAAGATATCCCTATGCAAGTGCTGAAAACCACGGGTCCCTATCCCGAGGCGGTCGACTTTAGCGTCTCCCCACTAGGCCCTGGTGAAAGCAAAACCTTCCGGCTGACCTTCGAGAGCATCTCCGCCCAATGGAACCGTCAGTATCCCAACATCCAGGTCACCGATGTTGTCTTGAAGTAGCGCGCATCCACGATGACGTATGCGGTAAACGTGGAAGAGCGGCGCTTCAGCCCCGCGTAACGCATGCAAATCAATTGGGTTTAGCCTCCGAGCGCGGGCCCGCTCTCGCAACCCGTTTACAATGACTTCATGGCCGATACAAAGCCATTCCGCCTCACGGAGTCGGTAAAAGCCGCGGGTTGAGCTTCCAAGCTGAGTCCGGCGGCGCTGGACACGGTGCTTGGGAAATTAGCCCGGCAACACGACCCTAACGTTCTAGTCGGCTTCGACCACGCCGACGACGCCGGAGTGTATCGAATCGCTCCCGATCAGGCGCTCGTGCAAACTGTCGACTTTTTCACCCCGGTAGTGGACGACCCCTACGCCTTCGGGCAGATCGCTGCGACAAATGCGCTGAGCGACATTTACGCCATGGGCGGCCGCCCGATCACTTCGCTAGCGTTGGTCTGCTTTCCCGAAAAAGCTGACCTTGAAATCCTTGAGCGCATCCTCGCCGGCGGCTTATCAAAAATGATAGAAGCGGGATGCACCGTAATTGGCGGCCACAGCATTCGCGACGAAGAAACCAAGTTCGGCTACGCTGTCACGGGCCTCATTGATCCCAAGAAAGTTCTAGCTAACGCTGGTGCCAGGCCGGGTGACGTTCTTCTCTTCACTAAGGCGCTCGGCACCGGCGTGATTTCTACTGCAATAAAAAAGGGCAAAGCTGAGCCCGCATGGATTGGCGCCGCCGTCCACTCAATGACCACACTGAACAAGCAGGCCGGGGAAATAATTCGGCAAGGGGAGTTTCACGTTCGAAGTATGACCGACGTCACCGGCTTCGGTCTGATCGGCCACGCCCGCGAGATGGCGCTGGCCTCAGATGTATCTTTCAGTTTCCAAGCGAAAAGTATCCCAGCGCTCCCGGGCGCACTCGAATGCATTCGCGCCGGCTACATCCCTGGCGGGCTAAACAACAACCGCGACTTCGCAGAATGTGTCGTGGGTTACGCGGATGGAGTTCCCGACGACCTGAGGACACTCCTCTTCGATCCTCAAACCGCGGGTGGCCTGCTGATTTCCGTCGCACCGGAAGATTCCGAGCAGCTTTCACGTTCGCTCAAAGCAGCAGGAGTAGCGGCGGTAAGAATTGGTGAAGTCCTGGCCCGCACCAAACCGCTGATCATGATTAAGTAATCATGATCCGCTAGTCAGTTCCCAGATTCTCGCCAGATGGTGATCGTCGTGTTCAGCGACAAAATACAAATGATCGGCCAATCGCATCGGCGTCTTCAGCCGCGGATGCGGAATGGCTCGTGAAAACAGCGAGGAATCCAGTTCGCCGGCGCGGTTCAGCAGCTTTGCTCTGGCGCTGCGGAACCCAGCCAGAATCGTTTCTAGCGGACGCGCGTTGTGGTTGGTCTCGTCGGTTTTCCGATTCTGCAAGTCTGTCACCGTGAGTTGTGCGCTGGCCGCCACATAGTCCTCTACCCGCGCGAGCCACAGCGGTTCGAGGTCGAGCAAGTGCCCGGCGTTTTCCTGGGCCGACCACTTTCCCTGTGGTTTCCCGATCAGGACGTCCCGAGACCGCCCGCGTAGCACTTCTTCGAGCCGCGCCGGCGTACCGCGCAAACGCACCAGCAAATTCGGAAACAGCTCCACGGGAAACGAAAACTCGAACTTACGCTCAAACCAGACTGCCACTTGACTCATGGATTTCCGCCGATCAGAAGGATGACTTCCCACAGATGAAAGATGCGTGGCCACACCACACGACTCACGAATTCCTACCATCGAAAATCAGTGTCCGAGCATCTGTTAGACGGTGGTCAGTATCCGATAAATTCGTCTTCTTCTAAGGAGCCATCATGCAGTTTCGTGAACTAGGAAATAGCGGCCTAAAGGTTTCGGCCGAAGGTCTGGGTTGCATGGGCATGTCGGAGTTCTACGGTCCACGTGATGACGATGAATCCATCGCTACCATTCACCGCGCACTCGAACTCGGAATCAACTTCCTCGACACCGCCGACGTGTACGGGCCATATAAAAATGAAGAGTTGGTGGGCCGCGCGATCAAAGGCAAGCGTGATCAGGTCGTTCTGGCCACTAAATTCGGCATCGTTCGCGACCCCGCAAACCCAGCCACACGCGGCGTCAGCGGCAAACCTGACTACGTCCGCCGTTCCTGTGAGGCCAGCCTGCGCCGCCTTGGCGTTGATACCATCGACCTTTACTACCAGCATCGCGTCGATCCCGCAACGCCGATCGAGGAAACTGTGGGCGCGATGGCGGAGCTTGTGCGGCAAGGAAAAATCCGCCACATCGGCCTTTCCGAGGCTTCGCCGCAAACTCTGCGCCGTGCGGTGAAAATCCATCCTATCACCGCGCTGCAAACTGAATACTCGCTCTGGAGCCGCGACCCAGAAGACGAACTCCTCGCCCTCTGCCGCGAACTGGGTATCGGCTTTGTGGCCTACAGCCCGCTCGGACGCGGCTTTCTCACCGGGCAAATCAAGAAGTTCGATGATCTGGCGCCGAACGACTATCGCCGCATTTCTCCGCGCTTCCAGGGCGCGAACTTCCAGACGAATCTCGATCTGGTGACGCGTGTCGAAGAACTAGCCAAAGAAAAGGGGTGCAAGGCTTCGCAGTTAGCGCTGGCTTGGGTTCTCGCGCAAGGCGATGACATTGTGCCGATCCCGGGCACGAAACGCCGAGCTTATCTGGAGGAAGATTTTGGCGCTATGAAGGTGCACCTCACGCCAAAAGATTTGGAACGCATAGGCGAGGTCTTGCCTCAGGGCGCGGCAACTGGCCCGCGCTATCCTGAAGCCATGATGAAGATGGTTAACGGATAACTAAGTCTTCGAACGGAGGAAGAAACTGACTCGCGGACAAAGGCAGGCAGGATCCTATGACGCCTTTTCCTGCGCGTAGACGAGATATTCTTCGTAAGGCCCCTTGAAGTCCTCAACGTGCCCACCTTGGAAGTACCATATTCGGGTGGCCACTTCGTCGATGACGTCGTGGTCGTGGGTCACCAACAGGACCGTGCCTTCATACTTCTGCAGTGCGATGTTCAGCGCATTGATGGACTCGAGATCCAAGTGATTGGTAGGCTCGTCGAGCA
>DATHOK010000016.1:0-3115 GCA_035484995.1 Verrucomicrobiia bacterium
CCTTGCATGATGGAAATATGCGACAGCTTCTCCGCCGATCCGCGTGAGAAGTTCTGTACCGTGGCCTCATTCTTCAGCACGCCAGAGAAAACTTTGAAATAAGAAATCCTTCCTGCAAACGCGTCCGAAATCGTCTTGAACACGTAAAGTGAAACCGGCTCCGCATCCGTTTCATGCCGCTTCGGCGCATCCCCGTTGCCTGAAGCCGCCGGTTCGCCCTGCACCCACTCATGCTCCGAAGGCGCCGGAGTGTAATCCACAATAAAATCCATCACCCGGTCAGCCCCAACATTCCCCAACCCGGAACTAAAAATGACAGGAAAAAGTCTGTCCTCGCGAATCGCGTTATGCAGCGCCGGAATCAAGTCCTCCTCGGGAATCGTCCCCTTCTCAAAGAACTCTTCCATCAGCTTGTCATCGCCCTCAGCCACCAGCTCCACCAGCTGTTCATGCGACTCCTGCACCTGCGCCCGCATATTGGCCGGAATCTCCGTCTCCTTGCCCTTCCCGTTCCCTCCCAGCTCATAGGTGTAAGCCTTCATGCGAACCAGGTCGACCACGCCGCTCAGACTCTTCTCGCTCCCGATGGGCAGCTCAATCGGAATCACATTTCTTCCAAACGCATTGATCAGCGACTCCAGCACGCGCTCCGCATTCGCCCGGTCGCGGTCCATGCGGTTCACCACGATCAGCCGCGGAGTCTTGTACTCCTCGCAATCCTTCCACACGCGCTGCGTCACCACTTCCACCCCGGCCACTCCGTCGACCACCACAATCGCCGCATCCACCACCGGCAGCACCATCCGCGCCTCGTGGACAAACATATTGAAACCAGGCGTATCAATCACATTGATCTTCGTTTTGCCCCACTCCACATAAGCCGCCGCTGCGGCAATCGACATCTTCCGCGCGATCTCTTCTTCATCGTGATCGGTAGTCGCCGACCCGTCGTCCACCCGTCCCAGCCGCGGCGTTGCTCCTGCCGTGTAAAGCATGGCCGAGAGCAGCGAGGTCTTCCCCGCATGCCCATGCCCCACCATCGCGACATTACGAATGTTTTCTCCGGAATAGACTTTCACCAGTAGGCTCCTTCGCAGGTGTGGAAAAACAGAAGGCCCAGAATTCAGAATCCAGACTTCACAATGAAGACCAGCACAGCATACAGGCCAGCCCAACCTACCTGCCAAAACCTAGGATGCTACCACGCGGCAAGCGGACGCCTCAACCCGCGCGGATTCAATGGGGGGACAGCCGCCATCCCCGAGTCCCACCCCGGCGAATCCGTGCAAACAACCAGCAGCCGTTGTATCATCCTCCGCATGCTGGGCAACCGCACCAACGAGCAGTGGATCTCCCAATATTCCTCCAGCCATCAGAATCGCGTGAACCGCCTCTGCCATACCCTGGGCATCCCAACCATTGTGCTCTCGATCGCGGTTTTTCTAGCCAGCGTCTTCGTCCATGGCCTGTGGCCCTACGCTCTCGGCCTTTTTCTGCTCGGATGGCTTCTCCAATTCATCGGCCATGCCTTCGAAGGCAAGCCTCCGGAATTCTTCAGCGACTGGCGCTTTCTGTTCGTCGGCGTCCGCTGGTGGTGGGCCAAGATCCAGGGCAAAGCCTGAGACTCCCGTTAGGATCTGTCGTCCTGAGCGGAGACACGCCGTTCGCGAAGTGAAGCGCGTGTCGGAGTCGAAGGATCCCTAGCATCTCTCCGGCGTCCCGCAGCTTCGCCGGGCTCTTCCACCGCTGGCATCGGAGTTTTCCGCCACTAGGCAGGACCCCCTTCTTGCTTTCGTAAACCGCAAGTTGGTAAGCTTCGAGCATCGCGGATCAAAGCATGCAGCGACTGATCACCAGATTCCTCCTGCTAGCGGCGCTCTTGGGGAACTTCGCCCCGCTCGTCCTGGCGGTAACCGCCGCGCGCCATGCCTGCTGCGTCCGCAAAGCAGCCCATCGCTGCCATGATTCCCTGGCCTCAGCACAGGTCTCAGAAGCCAGACAGCTCATCATCCACGCCGCCGCATGTTGCAATCACGACTGTTGCCGCGCCGTAACGACCGCCCGCTGGGCTCACGCGCAGTCGTCCGCATCCGCTCCCTTCGTGCAGAATGTCGAAGCGTATCTCGGGCAGTCGAGTCCCGTCTCCTCGAACACTGAAATCTCCCGTTCCCAATCCACCCGCGCCCCTCCAGCATCTCTCCATAGCCTGAGCTAAATCCACAAGCGACCATTGGCACGTGTAGGGACGGGCGCATTCGCGAGCATGCCCTGAGCGAAGCCGAAGGGTCCAGCGAGCGAAGCGAGGCGTTCTCGCACGGCTTCTGCTCCTCACGTACTGACCGGCACCTGGAACCCGAATTTCGAACGGAGATCAAATGCGTTTCATCCGTCTAATCCTGCTAACCCCGTTCCTGACCCTAGCCGCCTACGCCTCCATCTTCGGATCAGTTCGCGGTATCGTTCACGACCCCCAGCATCGCCCCGTGGAAGACGCCATGGTAATGCTGCGCTCCAAGACCTCCGATTGGTCCACAACCACCAACACCGACGCCGCCGGACAATTCTCTTTCAACGCCATCGCTGTCGGCGAATACACCGTAACCGTCGTCGCTCCCGGTTTCAATCAGATGGCCTCCGATGTCCTGGTGAATTCCGGATCGCATCCCGTCCTGCATTTTTCTCTGAATGTCGCCACCACCAAAGAATCCGTTATTGTCTCCGGAGCCCCCGAAGCCGTTCCCACGGACTCCGCCACTCCCACCACGCTGGTCAGCCGCCTAGATATCGAGCACACACCGGGCGCTGCCCGCACCAATAGTCTAGCCATGATCACCGACTACGTTCCCGGAGCCTATTTCACCCACGACCAGCTCCACATCCGCGGCGGCCACCAGACCAGTTGGCTCATCGACGGCGTGCCCGTCCCCAACACCAACATCGCCTCCAACCTCGGCCCGCAATTCGATCCCAAGGACGTCGACTATCTCGAAGTCAATCGCGGAAGCTACGGCGCCGAATTCGGCGATCGCACCTACGGAGTTTTCAACGTAGTCCCGCGCACCGGCTTCGAGCGCAACAACCAGGGCGAACTCGTCCTCAGCGCCGGAAATTTCTA
>DATHOK010000017.1:0-5210 GCA_035484995.1 Verrucomicrobiia bacterium
GATGAAGGTGGAGAAGTTCCTGACGAGGCGATTTCCGCTTACCTTGCCGAACACGCCACGGAGATTGCCGGAGAGCAGGATAAGCCGTTCAAGCCGGTTGGCGGAATCGTGGAATTGCTGGGCTCGGATTATTTTCCTGTGTCGGAAAATAAAGACATGACGGAGCCTGCCGAGAAAGCCGCTGCCGAGCCTGCCGCCGCGGCTTCTGCCGCCGCGGCAAGAGCTAAACCTGCCGCGAAACCTGAAGCCGGCAGGCGTGACAACACCCTGCAGAAGATCAACCGTCTGGATGTGAAAGGCCGCATCCAGCTGGCGATGAAAGGCAATAAGGAAGAGCGGTCCATTCTGATTCGCGACGGCACCAAGGTGGTGGCGCTGGCGGTGCTCGATGCGCCCAAGATTTCTGACGGGGAAGTGGAAAAGTTTGCCCTGCAGAAGAACGTACTGGAGGCCGTGCTGCGGCAGATTCCGCTGAAACGCCGCTTCATGAAAAATTATATTGTGGTGCGGAATCTGGTCTCGAACCCGCGCACGCCGCTCGATCTTGGATTAGGGTTGATGAAGCATCTGCAACCACAAGACTTGAAGAACATTTCCAGCAACAAGGAAGTCTCCGAGACCGTCCGTAAGCTGGCGCTCAAAATGTATAAGCAGAAGATGGATGCTGCGAACAAGAAATAAGGAAGCGAGCCAAACGCGCCATTAATGCGTCGCAAAGAACGCGACGCTTGGCGCGGCTCACCCAGATCCTTCGTTTCGCAAAGAACGCTCACTCAGGATGACAATCGATATGGCTTCTTTCCCGCAAGCAGATCCCGTTGCTGAACTTTTGCGGACCGCGAAGAACATTGCGGTGATCGGGCTTTCTGATAATCCGATGCGTCCCAGTTATGGAGTGTCGGCTTACATGCAGAGCCAGGGATACCGCGTCATTCCGGTGAATCCACAGATTGAGTCGTGCCTGGGCGAGAAGGCCTACGCTTCTTTGCTGGAGGTGCCGGAGAAGATCGACATTGTCAACATTTTCCGGCGGCCGGAATTCGTGGAAGAGATTGTGGACGAGGCTATTCAGTTGAAGGTTCCGGCGATCTGGATGCAGGAGGACGTGATCCACGAGAAGGCCGCTGAGAAGGCGCGCAAGGCGGGAATGCTCGTCGTGATGGACCGCTGCATCCTGAAAGAACACCGCGCGCGCTTCAGATGAGTTGAATCCCTGGCGCTTAGCTTATCGCTTGATTTTTCGCTTAACTTATCGCTTAACTTATCGCTTAACCCCGACGAAGACCACGGTAGCATCGTCGCGCACGCCAGAGCCATTCGCGAATTCGCGGACATCGTCAACGATGCTGACGGCCGACGCCTCAGCGCTAACCGCGTGTTCGGCGAGCCGTTCCAGACCGTACTCCTGCTCACCCGCGTCGACCGCTTCGGTGATGCCGTCGCTGTAGAAGACAAGCCGCGAACCGGCAGAGAGACTTATGCAGGTTTCCGAATAATCTCCAGTGGCTATGCCGAGGGGCAGTCCGCGCTCGGTAGCGAGGAAGTGGGCTCCATGTTCATCGATAAAGAGCGGATGCAAATGCCCTGCATTCGCGAAGATCACAGTGCGGGTCGCCGGATCGAGCACGGCATAGACCAGAGTGACGAACTTGCCCGCAGGAAAGTCATCGACGAGCAGTCCGTTGAGCTTAGTCAGCACCTCACCGGGGCTCGTGCAGGCTTCCGCGAGAGACCGCAGCATTCCACGCGTAGCCGACATGAGCAGGGCGGCAGCGGTGCCTTTTCCGGACACATCCGCCAGCACCAGTCCCCAGCGGCCGTCGGGAAACGGGATGAAGTCGTACCAGTCTCCTCCAACAGCACCGGCGGGAACGCTTAAACCGGAAATCACGAAGCCGGGGATGAAGGGCGAACTCTTGGGTAACAGCGCCTGCTGCATCACCCGGGCATCCTGAGCCTCGCGGCTCATGATTTCCCGCTCCGCGCGTTCTGATTGAAAGCGGCGGGCGTTATGTACTGCCACGGCCACGTGGTCGCACAAAGCCTGAAGAATTCTCAATTGCTCGCGAGGAAAGGCGTCCAATTCGGGATGCGATGCGGTGAAGACACCTACGAGGCGCTCGCCAACGTGAAGCGGAATCACCACTTCGGAGAGTGTGTCGTGCTCGCAGCTAATGTAATACGCATCTTTGCGCACATCGGGCGCATAGCGCATCTGGCCGGTCGAAGCGACATAGCCGACCATGCCTTCCTTGCCGATCTTCAAGCGATGGCCTTTGTGGTTGACGCTGCATCCGTGCACACCGGCGAGCACCATCTCCCCATGTTCCTCGTCGTGCAGGTAGATGCCGGCCTCCACGCAGCCGAAAGAACGGGCCACGTCATTCACAATGTTGTCGATGAGTGGATCGAGGTCGAGGATCGAAGTGATCTTCTGTGCCGCCTTCTGCAGTTTTTGCAGATCCTCCACCTGATCGATGCGCAGTGGGCGCAGCGGAACAGTAGAGACGGCAGCGACAGTTTCGGGAATTGTAGACATGAGGTTCAGCCCTTCTTAACTCACAGATGGGCGCAAACATGCACGTTTTGTTGCTTTATAAGATGCCGAGTCGCATCTTTAAGATTCTTTCCTTGCGCGTGGAGCTTTGTTTGCGGCAGCGGGCGCACGCAGTTTCCTGATCTCATCCATGCGCTCGCGGATGCGCTTCTCTATGCCCTCACCAGTGGGTTTGTAGTAGACGCGGTTCCTCAAATTGTCGGGCAGGCATTGCATGTTTGCGACTTTGCCTTCGACATCGTGTGCGTATTGATAATCTTTGCCGTAGCCCAGACCTTTCATCAATCCCGTGGGAGCATTGCGCAGGTGCAGCGGGACGGGTTCGGCGGCGGTTTGTTCGATATCCTGCTGTACGGCGCCGTATGCGGTGTAAAGCGCGTTCGACTTGGGTGCGACCGAGAGATAAACGACGGCCTGCGCGAGCGCAAGATTTCCTTCCGGCATCCCGATGAAATCTACGGCGTCGCGCGCGGCCATGCACAATGAAAGCGCGTTGGGATCCGCGAGTCCGATGTCCTCCACCGCCATGCGGACCACGCGGCGCGCGATGTAGAGCGGATCCTCACCGGCTTCAATCATGCGTCCGAGCCAGTAGAGCGCGGCATCGGGATCGCTGTTGCGAACCGACTTGTGCAGAGCTGAAATCAGGTTGTAATGCTCTTCGCCTGCCTTGTCGTAGAGCAGAGTGCGCTTCTGCAGCGCGTCGCGAACAATGTCGTCAGTGATTTCTGCCGGCTGTTTTCCCGCCTGTTGCGCCAGGCCTGCTGCCACTTCCAAAACGTTGTAGACGCTGCGCGCATCGCCGCTGGTGTAGCTGGCGATTTTCTTGAGCACATCGTCCGATGCGCGCAAGTTCATCGTGCCCAGGCCGCGATCTTCATCAGTCAGAGCTCGTTTCAGCAGTTGCACGATCTGATCTTCAGTCAAGGGCTGCAACACATAGACCCGGGCGCGCGAAAGCAATGCAGCATTGATCTCGAACGATGGATTCTCAGTAGTAGCACCGATCAGACGGATATTGCCTTTTTCCACGTGAGGCAAGAAAGCGTCCTGCTGGGCTTTGTTGAAACGGTGAATCTCATCGATGAAGACGATGGTGCGCGTGCCGTATTGGCGGGCGCGTTCGGCGTCGGCCATGACCTGCTTGATCTCTTTGATCCCGGCGAGGACGGCGGAGAATTCGATGAATTCCGCCTTGGTCATGCGGGCGATGATCTTTGCCAGCGTGGTCTTGCCGGTGCCCGGCGGTCCCCAGAAAATGAGCGAGCCGGTGTCATCGCGATCGATTTGCGTGCGCAGGGGCTTGCCGGGGCCGATCAAGTGCTCCTGGCCGGCGAATTCGTCGAGCGTACGCGGGCGCATGCGGTCCGCCAGCGGCCGGCTGCGGTCGGTGGCGGTGTCGGCGCTCGGGGTGGGCTGAAAAAGTCCCATGGAATCTCTTCACCACAGAGTCACAGAGTCACAGAGTCACGGAGAAAGACAAAGGGTTTCTCGGCGACTCCGTGTCTCCCCAGTAGATCTTTCACTTCCTTTGTCTCGCAGCTTCGTACAGCACGATGCTCGCGGCTACACCGGCGTTGAGAGATTCCACCTGCGCCGTGTGCGGAATGGCGATTACCTCGTCCATTTTGGACATCACTTCACGGGACAAGCCGGCGCCTTCGTTTCCGAAGAAGATCGCCGTTGCTTCCTTCAAGTCTGCTTGATCTAATGGCGTTCCTTTGTGCGACGACGTTGCAATCAGTCGCACGCCTCGCGCTCGCAGCTTTTCTGAAACTTCATCCAGCTTTGCGGTTCCTGATTTCCCATGTCCGTGAATCACCGGCAGACGGAACACCGATCCGGCCGAGGCGCGAATCACTTTTGAGTTGAACGGGCTGACCGTGCCTTCGCCCAAAACCACTCCCGCACTCCCAAATGCTTCGGAGGAGCGCAGAATTGTGCCCAGGTTGCCTGGGTCCTGCAGTCCGGCCAACGCAATGATCGGACCGATCTGCAGCCTCTCTTTTTCAATGATATCGTCCAGCGAGAATTCCTTCAGACGCACCAGCGCAGCTACACCCTGAGGAGAATCGCTGGGCACGAGGCTGTCGAATAACTTGTCAGGCAGCAGCAGAGTTTCGACCTGAGCACCAAGTTGCGGCAGCAGCCGCTCAGCCCGGTCTTGCGAGGAGTCGCGAAAGAAGACGGCGCTGAACCGCAGGCCGCTGCGGATGGCCTCTTCCAGGATGCGCAAGCCTTCGATCGCGCAATCTCCGCTTTCGGTGAGTTCGGCCCGCGAAAATGCCTGGCGCAGTTGCTTGACCAGCGGGTTGTGCCGACCCTCAACGCGGCGCAGTCGGTGCTGAGCGCTGAGTGCGGGTTCTGGCTGCTTTTTCATCCGGATATTAACTGCAATCGTCGCGGCGGATCGTCACTGCTGGCCATTGCGCTTCTCACTGCTGATCTTCTTTGAATGATACGCCGCCCACCCGTGTTGCGGCCCTTTGCCGTATTATGGTAGGTTCCACGAACAAAATATTCCAAGCGGAACCGTGCGGGAAGGGAGCGCTGTGCGCGCTGAAATCCTAAAAATCAATTGTGAGACGCCTGAGGCTTCTTTGGTAAAGTACGCCGCCGATCAGATTCGCTCCGGCGAAGTGCTGGGCATGCC
>DATHOK010000018.1:0-2884 GCA_035484995.1 Verrucomicrobiia bacterium
ATTCTTCCGCCGCCCGAGGGCGAAGCGTCGGAAGCGGCTTATGAGAATCTGACTGCGGAGTTGAGGGCGCGGGTGGTCGGGATGTGGGAGGAGTTGCGGAGTAAAGGCTTTCGATGAAAAATGATTAGAGCCTTTCCTTCAGTTCCTCGACCAGAGTTTTTGCAACGCCGTAGAGCTCGACCAGCGGTCCTTTCTAAAATTCGATGTCGTCCCGACGCACATCGTCATGAAGAGACCGGCAAAGCTGGTAAGCGGCTCGAATTCGCTTAGCAGTCAGATAGGATGCCACGGTGGTGGCTCCCTGCTCAAAAAGTGGAGCGTTCGCCGATTGCTGAGCCGCCCATGCAGTGTTGCGGATTCGATTCAGCGCGTCGCGGAAATCGGTCAGGACGTGAGGATCGACCTTTGCGGTCAGCAGCGGTCCCTGCAGCGCGCGCAACTCAGTAATGGCGCTCGCCAGACGTTCTGAAACGTTGGCCCGTGGTACCGATTCACTACTCACAATTCTGTCTCCGACTTAGACAGTAATGCGTTTCTGGGCGAGGGGAAGGCTCTGAGGAACATCTTCCTTCGTCATGCTCAAAGGGACATGCTAAAGATTAGAAGTCGGATTGATGGCTTCTGTTCAGAGGCAGGCAGCTCGTCCTACTTCGCGCGGGGATGCGTTTGGTCGTAAACCTGCAGCACATGTTTCATCGACAACTGCGTGTAGCGTTGCGTAGTGGCGAGCCTTTCGTGGCCGAGCAACTCCTGAATGGCTCGCAGGTCGGCGCCTTCCTCCAGCATGTGCGTCCCGAAAGCATGGCGCAGCGTGTGCGGGTGGACGTCAGGGGAAAGGCCTTTGGCGACGGCAATCTTCTTGATAATGCGGCCGACGCTGCGCGTGGTGAGCCGCCCGCCACGCCGGTTGATTAGCAACGCGGCCGAGTGCTTGCCACTGTCCGCTAGAACTTTCTGGCGTTCGGTAAGATAGGCCGCCAGTGCGGTCTTTACTGAATCGCCAAACGGAACATAGCGTTCTTTTTTTCCTTTGCCCCGGATGAGAATGGCCTCAGCACTCAGACGAATGTCGTCCAGGTTGATCCCGGTGAGTTCCGAATTGCGGATGCCGCATCCGTAGAGCAGTTCCAGCATGAGCCGGTCACGCTCGGGAAAAGCTGCTGCTTCGGGCATTGGACCGTCGATCACGGAATTCATTTCTTCAATCGTGGGCACCCGCGGAAGCTTCTTGGGAAGTTTTGGCGTGGCGACCAGTTTCGCCGGGTTCTGCTCCACGACGCCTTCCCGCGCCAGCCATCGATAAAGCGACCGCACCGCGGCCAGGGCTCGCGCCACAGAAGTTTTACTCAAACCCTTCTCATAGAGTTGCGAGAGAAATCCCCGAACGGCGATGTGGTCGATCTGCTTCCATCCACGCGAGCCGGCGTAGACGGCGAACAGTGACAAGTCGCGGCTGTAAGCTTTGATGGTGTGGGGCGAGGCATTGCGCTCGCGCAGATGGCGAATAAAGTCAGCAGCGGCCTTGTCGACCGTGGTTTTGGCCCGTTTGTTCGCAGTCGTGGAATCCAGCATCGCGTTAGGCTTCATCTCGCCTTCGCCCTCGGATGATGCTTTTGATACACGGTCCGCAAGCGGTCGAGCGCCAGGTGAGTGTAGATCTGCGTTGTCGAAATATCGGCATGGCCGAGAATCGTCTGTACCGTGCGCAAATCAGCACCATTCTCCACCATATGCGTGGCACAGGAGTGACGCAACATGTGCGGAGAAGCCGTTCGCCCGGAAGCAGTCGAGGCGGCACGCACCATCTGCCACACCCGCTGGCGAGTTAGCTTGCTTCCTCCCCGCGCGATAAACAGCAGAGGTGAATTTTTTCCGGACACGGCAACGGTTGACGATGTTCCGCTTCTCTTCCCTAATGCTAGTGCCGGGCGCGACTCTGCCAGATATTGTGTGAGCGCTTCCTGCGCCGATCTTCCCAGCGGCACGACGCGTTCCTTGTCGCCTTTGCCGCGCACCAGCATGTAGCCGGCCTCGAGCTTCAAGTCTTCCAATTTGGCGCTGATGATTTCCGAAACCCGAAGCGCTCCCGCGTAGAAAACTTCCAGCATGGCACGATCGCGGGCCGCCAGTGCCGCTGATTCCTTCGGGCTGCCCTCTCTGGTTTTGTGCCTCGCGAGCGGAGCCGCCAGGGTCGCTTCCATTTCATCGCGAGCCAGCGCCTTCGGTAAGACTTTCCATTGCCGCGGCGACTCGATGTTCAGCGTGGGATCGTGCTCGAGCTTCTTATCGAGCAACAGATAGCGATAAAGATGCCGCAGGGCCGAAAGCTTTCGTCCCACACTGCGGCCGTCGACCTGGTGGGAAAAAAGTTGCTGCAGGAAGTCGCGCACATCGACGCGGTGAGCGGTTAGCAGCAGGCGCTTGCGCTTTTCCAGAAATTCCGAGAACTGGCAGATGTCGGTCGTGTAAGCGCTCACGGAAAGCGCCGCGAGTCCTTTCTCGATTCGCAAATAATCGAGAAAGCTCGATAACACGCCCGAGTTGGCTTCCGAAGCCATGACGAAGGGATGAGAAGAGTATGCGCGTTATCGGACGCTGGGAAAAGTGATGAAGAAGGTGCCCGCGGACTCGAATCGGCCCTCACCAACCTGTGGCAAACAATCGCTGAGCGCCGCGCAGCCCGCACTTCTGATACTTGTCGTACGCCGCGGCAGCGCGGTCACGAATCTGTTCATTATTCTCGCCGCCGATCCAGCCGTCGAGCGCGCTTTTCAGTGTGTAGGCCTCCGGAGCCATCAGGTTGGTTGTCCACAGAAGAGGATAGGCTCCGCCCGCACGAAGTACCCCGCCGAAATATTGCTTGCTGGCGCAGGCCAGGATGATC
>DATHOK010000019.1:0-7491 GCA_035484995.1 Verrucomicrobiia bacterium
GAAGAGTGGTTCGACGTGCAGATCGCCGGGACGAAGGTTGCCGGCCGCATCGATCGGATCGACCGCGCTGCCGATGACAGCGTACACATCGTCGACTACAAGACCGGCAAAGCCCGCTCGCAAGAGGACGCCGACGAAAGTCTCCAGCTTTCGATCTATGCTATGGCCGCGCGCGAAAAGTGGGGGTACCGCGCCGACGCACTCGTCTTCCATAATCTCGAAGGCAACGTCCCCATTTTCTCGAAACGGTCGGAGTTCCAATTGGAGAGAGCGCGAGAACGAGTGCTGGCTGTGGCGCGCGGTATCGCTGCAGGCGATTTCGAACCGGAACCTGGCTTTCACTGTAATTTCTGTGCCTTCCGTGGATTGTGCCCAGCACAGGAAAAACGAGTTCCGGCGAAGAGCACCGAACTCCCTACAAAAACTTAGGGGACGCTTTCGGCGTCCCCCTTTTTGACTTCGTACTGACTTTCTTAATGCTTCTTTTTCTTTTTTGCCTTTTTCTTGGTTGCCATTGTTTCTATTCTCCCTTCCATTGTTCATGGAAAAATCTGCAACGATCATTTGTTGCAACTAATTGATTGTATAGAGTTAATGAAAAATGAAGTCAAGAAAAAAATGCACGCGTCGAACGGGCGGTGTTGTACCAAAGTCACAGATCGATGAGAGTGAAACAGAAAATTCTAATGTTGCTCCATCAAAATGTCGTCCACGCTCGTGATCACACGAGAGAAAGAAGCAGCTGTAATCGAGCGCGCGAGCGTCGTTCTTTCTTGTGCAATCGATCGAGCAGCGATGCTACCAGCTCGTTGAAGTTCATCGTTTTCACCCTCTGCAGCATCTATAATGACATTGCGAAATCTTCGCGGGAGCATGATCAATGGCGGCTTTCGATGAGGTTGTCATCATTTCCGGTTGTCGTACTGCGGTGGGAAAATTCCAGGGCAGTCTCGCCGATCTGAGTGCTCCGCAGCTCGGCGCGATCGTGGTGCGCGAGGCCGTGAAGCGTGCCGGGTTGAACTCCGATCAGGTCGACGAATGCATCATGGGCAATGTTCTCCCCGCCGGGCTGGGACAAAATCCTGCCCGCCAGGCCGCAATCTTCGGAGGATTGTCACCGGCGACAGGTGCCATGACAATCAACAAAGTTTGTGGTTCGGGATTGAAAGCGGTGGCTCTCGCAGCCCAGGCCGTGCAAACCGGAAACAGTTCCATCGTGGTTGCGGGTGGCATGGAATCCATGACGAACGCTCCCTATCTACTCCCGCAAGCGCGAAAGGGATACCGTCTGGGCAATGGTCAGGTCGTTGATTCCATGGTGCACGACGGGCTTTGGGATATTTACAACGACTACCACATGGGTATCACCGGCGAGAACGTTGCGGAAAAATACGGCATCACGCGCGAAGAGCAGGATGAGTTCGCTGTAAACTCGCACCGCAAAGCCGTCGCCGCGATGAAGGAGTGCCGCTTCAAGTCGCAGATCGTGCCGGTCGAAGTTCCTGCGAAGAAGAAAGGCGCAGCACCGGTGTTCTTCGAGAAAGACGAATCGCCGCGGGAGGATACGACCATCGAAGTCCTTCGTTCATTGAAGCCCGCGTTCAAGAAAGACGGCACCGTGACCGCCGGCAACGCTCCCGGAGTGAACGATGGAGCTGCGGCTGTGGTTGTCACTAGCGCAAAGCGGGCGAAGGAACTTGGCGCCCCGCCCCTGGCGCGAATCGTCGCGCAGTCGACCAGCGGCGTCGAACCCAAGTGGGTGATGATGGCTCCCGTTGGCGCGGTGCGAACCATCTGGGAAAAGACGGGATGGAAGAAAGACGATGTTGACCTGTACGAACTCAACGAAGCTTTCTCGGTGCAGGCACTCGGTATGATGCGCGAGCTTGGTCTCGATCCCAACAAGGTGAACGTGAACGGCGGCGCAGTCGCCATCGGACATCCTATTGGAGCTAGCGGTGCCCGTGTGCTTGTGACTTTGATTTATGAAATGGCTCGCCGCAACGCGAAACGTGGAATCGCTGCCCTATGTCTGGGTGGAGGCAACGCCGTCGCAATGGCAGTGGAAAGAAATTAGTAATCGCTAGCTTGAAGAGGCGGAAGCAGCTGCGGCCTTCAGGGTGACGGTGAACACCGCTCCCCCGCCGGGCGCGTTCGCTGCCTCAATGGTTCCGTTGTGCTCCTTCATCACCGCTTTGCAAATGCTCAACCCGAGGCCGGTTCCACGCCCCGGCCGCTTTGTAGTGTAGAAGGGGTCAAAGATGCTTCCGAGGATGTCGCCGGGTATCCCCGGACCATCGTCGTGAAAGCTCGCCCATACAGCTTCCCCGTTATTTCCTAGTCGAATGCGCAACGTGCCCCGGTCGCGAGCCTCGCGAATCGCCTGCTCGGCATTCAAAATCAGGTTCAGAAAAACCTGCATCAACTGGTGCGGGTCAGCTTGCACGTAAGGTAGCGTCGGCTCGCGCAGAAAGTCCACGGTGATGTTGTTCTTGCGCAGCGAGTAAGCGTGCAGATTGAGCGTGCGTTCCACGATCTCCCCAAGATTGACCGGACTCTTCCCCGGTGCCGGCGGTCTCGAGAAATAAGTAAGATTGTGCACGATCTCGGCGGCTCGTCTCGCCTGCTGTTGCAGTATTCCGATCTGCTTGCGTGCCGCATCTGTAGTCTGGCTGTCCTGCAGAAGTTCGCTGACCCCCAGAATGCTGGTCAAAGGATTGTTGAGCTCGTGGGCAACACCGCCGATCATCGCGCCCATGGCCGCCAGCCGTTCGCTCTGAACGATCTGCTGCTCCAGTTTCTTCTCCGTCGTGATATCGCGCACAGAGATAATCACGCCGCCGATCCTGCCATCCGCGTCAAAGAACTGGCTGGCCGAAGCCCGCATGGTGCGCCAGCTGCCATCGCGATGCCGTGCCCCATACTCTGCCGCGCCAAAAATCCGGATGCCGGAAGACACGTCGCGGTAGAGCGCCGCCAGTTCCGGCGAGTGGTCCTCGGTTTCAGAGATCTTCTTTCCCACCAGATCCTCGGGTTGATACCCCAGCAGGTCGCGCACTCGCGAACTCACAAACGTGTACCGCTCCTGCAGATCGACCACGAGAATAAGGTCGGGGAAGCTCTCCAGCAAACGCCGCCGGAATTCTTCCTGTCCCAGCAGTTGCCGCTCCAGCTTGCGCCTTTCCGTGACGTCGATCAGCGTGCCCTGGTAACGAATCAGTTTGCCGGCAGCATCCCATACGGCGCGCGATGACTCAAGAAACACCGCGGGTGTTCCATCTTTCTTGCGCAGCGTGATCTCCCGCGCCCGGACTCCGCCGCGATCATCGGCAGCGCGGCCCAACACGGGCGCTGCTGCGGGATCCAGGTTCAGCTTGCCCGGCTCAACCGCCAGCAGCTCTTCTTTCGTGGCATATCCCAGAACGCTCACCAGCGCGGGATTGGCATCCAGCAGTCTGCCCTCCGGGGTGCTGAAGTAGGCGCCTTCCTGCAGAGTCTCGAACAGCTCGGTGAAGCGCAGCTCTTTTTCGTGCTGCCCGGTCACATCCCGCCCAAGCACGCTGATCCCGACGACTTCACCGCTCTTGACGATCGCATTGAGTACACAATCGAAAAAAAATGGCCGTGGATTGTTTTTCAGGCGTACGCGGACTGTCCCGGTCCAATGTCTCTTCTCCAGGAACCGGCTGAGTCCAGCTTCCAGGCTCTCGCGGGTCGGTTCTTCCATGAAGTCGAAAAATTTCTTGCCTACGATCTCGGTGAAGGGAAGCGCGATCAAGTCGCTCACGCTTTTGTTGACGGTGCGCAAAGTGCCATCTAGAGAAACGGCGCAGGCAGCATCTTCGAACGAGTCGATCAGTTCTTTGAAGCTGCGCTGCGAACGCGCAATCATCTCGTTGAGCTGGTCGAGTTGCTGCTCCGACGGAGCCGCCCCCACGTGTTCCTGCAAACCCTGCAGCAGCAGCTTGAGCTCGACCACTTCCTTCCGACGGCCATAGGCATAGACGGCCAGCAGCACGGACAAAAGCAGAACGCCCAACGCCATCGGCCCTAGATGGTAAGGCAGGGTTTCGAGCCGCTCCCAGGCCAGTGCGGCAAAACCCGCCGCCAGCAGGACCATGAACAAAAGAATCCATCGCCAAAGCTGGGATTCTTCGCGCTCCAGGTTTTGCGGTGCGCGGGGACGTCGAGGACTGTCAGGTGAAACTTGCGTCATGGGGAGAACACCCGGCTTTCGCGTTCGCGGAACGCCAAAACCGTCAATCGTCAAAATCACCGTAATTATACTGGCCCAGGCAAACCAATCGTTGCCGGGGCCCCAGAATCCCGATTACTTCGGTTTATCTGCGGAGCTGTATCCGCGATGCATTGACTTGCCGAATTCTGCCTCATAATATGGCCGCGCAGAGCCCTAGCTTCCGCATGATCGGCCAGACCGAATGATCGGGCAAACCATCTCGCACTACCGCATCGTCGAGAAGTTGGGCGGCGGCATGGGTGTGGTTTACAAGGCGGAAGACATTCGCCTGCATCGCTTCGTAGCCCTCAAGTTCCTGCCCGATGACGTTGCCCGCGATCCGCAGGCGCTCGCCCGCTTTCAACGCGAAGCGCAGGCCGCATCCGCCCTGAATCATCCCAACATCTGCACGATTTATGACATCGGCGAGCAGGATGGCAAGGCCTTCATCGCTATGGAGTTCCTCGATGGCGTGACGCTGAAGCACCGAATCGCCGGCCGTCCCCTCGAGATGCAGGTTCTGTTGTCGCTGGCCATCGAAATCGTCGATGCTCTCGACGCAGCCCACTCCAAGGGAATTGTTCATCGCGACATCAAGCCGGCAAATATTTTCGTTACCGACCGTGGACATGCCAAGATTCTTGACTTTGGACTGGCCAAGGTGACTCCTTCGCTCGTTTCTTCCAGCCCTGACGCTGCGGCGAACACGCAGACTCTGACGGTTGATGAGCAGCATCTGACCAGTCCCGGGGCAACTCTCGGCACTGTAGCTTACATGTCGCCAGAGCAAGCTCGCGCGAAGGAACTCGATGCCCGCAGCGATCTTTTTTCCTTCGGCGCAGTGCTGTATGAGATGGCAACTGGCGCGCTGCCTTTTCGCGGCGAGAGTTCTGCGGTTATCTTCAACGCCATCCTCGATCGCGACCCAGTTTCCGCTGTCCGCCTGAATCCCGACGTGCCTCCCAAGCTCGAAGACATCGTCAACAAGTGTCTCGAAAAGGACCGCGAGCTGCGCTGCCAGACCGCGGCCGAGCTGCGGGGTGACCTGAAGCGGCTCCAGCGCGACACCAGTTCCGGCCGCATGCCCTCGCACGACTCTGCCGCGCCGGTTCCGGCGGGCGCCATGGCGTCTTCGGCTTCCGGCTCGAGGCCGGCGAGCAGCTCGTCCACGGTCGCCCCGAGCCAGGGGTCAGGCTATGTTCCGGCGGTTCACCCCCTGTGGCGGCAGCCGTGGCTTCTCGGCGGTAGCGCGGCTCTCGCCGTGCTCGTCGTGCTGGCTGTCTGGAAGATGCACCTGTTAACCGGCTCGCCGGCCCAGAAAACAGTCGCTGCCCCGGCAGCGATGCAGATCACCCAACTCACCACCATCGGAGACACCCATTACGTTGATATTTCTCCCGACGGACGGCTGGTGGTCTATGCTCGCGAACAGCATGGCGCCTTCACGCTGTGGATGCTGCAACTCGCCACGGGGAGCACCACTCAGATCGCAGCGCTAGCGTCTCCTTTAACCACCAGCCTGCGTTTTTCACCGGACGGCAACTACATATATTTCTCCACTCAGCCCCTCGGGGCTTCTAAGTCAACTCTTTATCGGATAGCCTCGCTCGGCGGCGCACCGGAATTCGTCTTGGACGATGTTCCCTCCAGCATCGGCATGTCCCCGGACAGCAAGCGTTTTTTATTCACGCGTCAAGCGCCTGCAAAACACGAAAGCTACCTCATAATGGCGGATGCCGACGGCGGCAACCCTCGCGTCGTGGCGACCAGGAAGGAACCTCAGGAGTTTCCCTGGTTGGGGCCGGCATGGCTGCCCGACGGCCAGCACGCCGTCGTTTGGTCCCACGAAGACGTCGCGCGTGTAGGCGCGCATCTTGAACTCGTCGACATTGCGACCGGAAAATCCGCCCGGTTGGGCAATTTCGTCATGGCCGGCCCGGGCCGGCTAACCTGGCGTTCCAATCCTGATTCAATCGTCTTCGCTGGTGCTGAAAAATCTGGAGAGCTTCACAGCCAGCTTTGGGAAACCCTTTACCCCACGGGCGAACTGCGGCAGATTACAAACGACCTGGATTCCTACAACACTCCCGGCCTGACCGCCGATGGGAGCAAACTCGCCGCCCCGCAAGATCTCTACCGCAGCAGCTTGTGGCTGGCACCGACCTCCAATCCCGATGCCGCTCTCCAAATCACACCAGGAACCAGCCGCGAGGATGGGAACGAAATAGGATGGAATGGCAACAGCCAGATCGTTTACAGCTATCGCGCATCAGGTCCTTCCCGGCTGGCGACCCTCGACTTGACGGTCGCCCAGCCAGTAGATCTGCATCTGCCAGGCGAGGAACAATGGTCTCCCGCATCCTGCGGGAACGGAGTCATCGCGTATACCCAGGCTATGAAGCAGAGTTTTTCCGTGTGGCACACGGATCTCAACGGAGGAATGCCGGTCGAACTCGATTCCGGCCCTACGAGTGCTAAACCTGTTTGTACCCCAGACGGCAAGACCGTTGTGTACGAAAAAGCTGAGGGTAACGAAACTCGGTTGATGCGAGTGCCGGCGGCCGGCGGCCCACCGCAAAAGCTGAACGACCTGAATATGGCGCTAGCCAAATTCTCGCCTGACGGCCGACTGATCGCCGCTCTTTATTGGACCGACCCGACCGCGGTCCCGAAACTGGCGCTGATTTCACCCGAAGGCGGCGCCCCAACCCGGGTGATTGATCTGCCGCCGGAGGCGGCGAAGCAGACCTACGAAGAGCAAAGCGGACTCGACTGGATGCCGGACAGCCGCAGCATTGTCTTCGCGATGCACAAGAACGGCGTCACCAACCTCTGGCTCCAGCCCTTGAGCTCGCCCGGCAGCAAGCCCGCTCCGCCGCGCCAGTGGACGCATTTCTCCTCTAACGACGTAAGAGCATTCGCCATTTCACCCGACGGCAAACAGATCGTATTTTCGCGCGACAGCTCCACCGGCGATATCGTCCTCATCACCCATCTTCCCTAAAAGGAACAATCCACAGCCCCACCCTGTGACATCCGTCACAGCCACGGCCGCCTTCCTGCGCGTACTGTAGCTACATTCCGGAATCAGGCCTCGGTGTGCCGACGGCGGCACGAAGGATCTCTCGCCCGGAGCACCCATGCTCTACAAGACCCTCAGCGCCGCCGTCTACGGCATCGACGCCAACATTATCCAGGTGGAAGTCGACTGCTCCGGCATCAAAACCGATCAGGACCACTTCCACACCGTAGGC
>DATHOK010000020.1:0-3943 GCA_035484995.1 Verrucomicrobiia bacterium
TGGAGATTCTGGACCTCAGGCATTTCTCTTCCATCGACCTGCGCCCTCTGCTCAACGATGAGACGCGGGTGTGGTCGAGTCTGCTTTCCTGGGACTACAACGGATCGGCGGAGATGATCCTCCGCTACGTCGACGCAAAAATCCTTCCCGGATACGCCGCCATCGAGCGCGGGCGAATTTTCGGGTACAGTTTTTTCGTTTATGAAGGCAGCAAGGGAGTGGTCGGCGATCTTTTTGTCGCGAACGGCGGCCGTGTGCCGAACGCCCGCGAGGTCGAAGTCAAGCTGCTGACGCACGTCATCGAGACGCTGCAACAATCTCCAGGCATCCATCGTGTCGAAGCGCAATTGCTGGCGCATGAAGCGGGCAGCGTGGCGCGGCCGTTTCTTGACCAGGGATTTCAGCGTCATCCGCGTCTGTTCATGGTTCTCCCGTTGAACCAGGCGGTGACACAGGCGCGGGCGCCGCATCCGGAGGTTGAAATCCGCCGCTGGACGGAAGCCGATTATCAGCCGGCGGCTGCGGTAATCACGGCGGCGTATCGCGGCCACGTCGATGCCCAGATCAACGATCAATACCACACGCTGGCCGGATCGCTGCGCTTTCTGAATAACATTGTGCGCTTTCCGGGGTGCGGTTTGTTCGATGCGGAATCGTCCTACGCCGCGGTCGACCGGAAGGCGAAGAATTTGATTGGATTGATCTTGTGCTCGCGGGTTCGCAACGATGTGGGACACGTGACGCAGATATGTGTGCTCCCCGAATACCGCTCACGCGGGATCGGCGAGGCGCTCCTGGCGGCGACCTCCATTAACCTGCGCAAGCGTGGCTTCGCGATGCTTTCGTTGACCGTGACCGAGGCCAATGCCGGTGCGGTCGCGCTCTATCGCCGGCTGAATTTTGAATCGAAGCGCGTGTTTGACGCGTTTGTATGGGAAGGATAGAACCTTTCAGCTATCTTCGTACCAGCCACATCGCCCATCCCGCCGCCAGCAGCCCGCCCAGAAACAGGGCAAAACAGTACAGGCCGTAGCGGACCATCTCGCGCGTGGTTTCGCGGTGGGTGATGCCGAAGACGATGGAGGCAAATAACGCGAAAACAAAAGCGGCGCTGAAATGAGTGAGCTGGACGGTCATTGTTTTTGTTTTTCCCAGATCATTGTTTTTTCCCGATGGCGATGTGGTAGGCGTCGGCCACGGCAATGAAATTCAGCAGTCCGGCGACGATCATGAACTTGGTTCCATAATCCGCGATAGCGAAAGCGATCGCTCCCTGGCCCCAGTTCATGGCGAGAGTCACAATATACATTCCACCCGCGCCGAGGTCACCGATGAATCCGAGCATGTCGAGAATATCGCCGCCGTTGGCTTTGTAGATGTGGCCCTGCATCATGAGGCCCAGGATGAAGAGAGTGCCGATGGAGACGAACAGCAGAGCTCCGCGAATCCAGCGTTTTTGGATCATGTGGCCGGCCCCGGGAATCAGCCAGCCCAAGGCAGGCGCGATTACCGACATGGTGTTGGCGGGCTGCGCCGGTTCGGCCGCCTTCGCTTTAGCTGTAGTTTGATTTGCCATCAGATAATTACGATCTCACGTTGAATGTTTCCGGTGACTTCTGCCGACTTGGGACGGACCAGCATGTTGACCTCGCTGCGCACGCCAAATTCCGGCAGATAAATGCCCGGCTCGATGGAGAAACAAGAATTGGGAAGAATCTGGCGCTCGTCGTGGATTTCCAGGTCGTCCATATTGGCCCCATTAGAATGGACGTCGGTGCCGATGGAATGTCCGGTGCGGTGAATGAAATATTCGCCGTAACCTTTCTGCTTGATGTGGCCGCGGGTGGCGCGGTCGACTTCCCATCCTGCGATGCGGCGCCCGGCATCGATCGCATCGGTCACGGTTTTCACGCCCGCGTCGCGCGCGTCTCGTACGATTTCAAATACCTGGCGGATGCGGTCCGATGGCGCCTTGCCGACGAAACCCATCCATGTGATGTCGTAATAGACCGCTCCCGGGACGTCTTTTTTCCCCCAGACGTCGAGCAAAATCAGATCGCCTTCACGAATCGGAACGGGATGATCGGCACGGGGTTCATAGTGCGGATTGCCAGCGTTCGCGTTCACGGCAACGATCGGCGCATCATCGGTGAGCAGATTCTCGCGGCGAAACGCTTCCATGAACCACTGTTGGATTCCGTGTTCCGTGGTTCCACCATCGCGGGCGCGCTTGCCGATTTCCTTGAAGGCAGCGGCCACGATTGAATCCACGCTGTCGCGCGCGGCGAAGTGAGTTTTGATCTGCTCCTCGCTCCAGGTAGCTTCGAACTGTGCAACCAAGTCGGCGGAACTGACCACATTTTTTCCCAACCCGCGCAGCAACTCAATGGTCCCGCCATCCACCAGAGAAATCGTGAACACGATGTTATTAGGCGAATACTGCATGGCGATGTCGCGGTAGGGGGCGAGCATCGACTTCAAGGTGTCAAAAAGTTCCTGCCATCCGGAATACTGGCGCTTGCTGCCGGGCAAGGAATCGAGGTGGCCGGCTTCGATTTTATGGACCAGTTTTACCGGTTCACCCTGCGCGGGAATCAAATAGAACCAACGCCGCGTGACCATGAGACTTGTGGGCAAGCCAAGCACTCGGTAGGCGATGGGATCGCGATGATGGTGGTCGTAGAACAGCCACGCATCGATGTTGCGTTCGCGCAGCGCAGATTGGATGGCAGCCAGGTCCATGGGCAAACCCCTATTGTAAACAATGGGAAGGATTTGGGCGAATCTGTACGTAGGGAGATCCGCGCGGCTTTTACCGCACTTTCGTTTTTGGACACTAACAAGTACCCGCCATCGCTGCTAGTTCTTTTGGTGGCGCTGGGGCCGGCTCTGCTTTTCTTGTGGGCCGTCGACACCGCAACGCCGCCATGGCTGCGGCCGGCTCTCATCGTCGGCGAAGTGCACATGTTTTATTACCTCTTGCATATACCTCTGATACACATGCTCGCCATCGCAGTATGTTATGCCCGCTACGGGCAGGTGCAATGGATGTTCGAGTCTCCGGGGCTCGGCCAGTTTCCCATCACGCCGCCGCCAGAATGGGGATACTCGTTGCCGATCGTTTATCTATTTTGGGCCCTGGTGGTGCTCACGCTTTATCCGCTCTGCCGCTGGTTTGCACGTTTGAAGCAGCGCCGCAGCGATGCCGGGCTGAGTTATTTCTGAAGCAGCAGGCGTGAGCAGCTAGGTAGCATTGGAAGCCAGAACGCGTTTTCTCACCGCCGGTGGCAGAGTCTCGCAGGCGGTCCGCAACACAAGTCGTGGCGCTCGTCCGCGAATCTTCATCAAGTATGGAACTGTTCGTTTGGCATCGAACTTTGCAGTTTCGCGAAGCAGCCAGCCCAAGCCTTTCTGCACCATGTCATCTTCGTCGGAGAGAAGAAAATCAGAAAGCTTGATGATTTCCGGAAGGAAGATCTTCGCGCGTGATCCGCGAATCAGGGCCACGCAAGCCGCGCGGCGATGCCAGCGGCTGGGTGACTTTGCCCAGCGGAAAACGGTTTTTGCACGCGCAGGTCGGGACGCGATCATCGGCGCGATAAGATCATGCACCAGCGCGTCATGATCGGACCAACTGCTGATGCGGTCGAGCCAGGTCTCGAAGAGCTTGAATTCGGCATCGCCAAACTCGCCGTCGAGTTTCTCGAGCAAGAACACGGCGGCTATCTTTTCTTCCAGCACCGGGCCGGAGAAAAGGCGATCGGCGACCTCGATCAGAAAATCGAGTCCGTGCTCTTTTCTCACCTCCCGACGAAAACGGACAGCGGCGCGGCGTAAGTCAGCCGTGTACCAGCCGTGCGATTTGATTTCATCTTTAAAGAACCACTGCACGCCTGCGCCATGCTCAGCCGAGCCGCCGTTTTTCAGCACACGGCGAAGTTGA
>DATHOK010000021.1:0-4864 GCA_035484995.1 Verrucomicrobiia bacterium
AGCGGTGTCGCCGCGATGGATGCTCTTACCGGAGGCCTGCCGCGCGGTTGCCTGACGGAAATTTGCGGTCCGGCTTCTTCGGGCCGCACCACCTTGCTGCTGGCTGCGCTGGCCGCTGCCACGGGGCGTGGAGAATGCAGCGTGCTGGTGGACGCCAGTGATTCTCTCGATCCGCAGTCGGCCGCGGCTGCGGGGGTCGATTTGGATCGGCTGTTGTGGGTTCGCTGCGGAGAAAATTCACCAGAGAAGAGCCTGGAACAACTTCTACGCGCTACCGACCTGCTGCTCGAAAGCGGAGGCTTCGGATTGATCGCTCTCGACCTTGGCGATCTGCCGGAGCAAGCAGCGCGCCGCATCCCCCTGACTACGTGGTTCCGGTTCCGCCGCGCCGTGGAGCATACGCCGACCGTGCTGCTGGCAGTGGAGCGGCAGTCTATTGCCGGAAGCTGCTCTTCTTTGTTGGTCAAGCTGGGGTTGGTCAAGCTGGGAGTGATGAGGATGGGAGAGTCGGGAAATCGAGCAAACGAAACATCTATGGATTCCCAATTCGCGTTGCCCACACACGCGCAATTGCTGACTGAACTGGAAATCACGGCGGAGTTGGTGCGCTCCCGGCTGGATCGCAAACCGGTTCGTTCTGCCGAGATCACGTTTGCCAGCAAGACTGCCTGGGCGGGATGAAAAAAACAGTAGCCTGTTGCCAGTACCCAGTTGCCGGAAGAAACCTGACTGGGTACTGACAACTGGGTACTAGGTACTGCTTCATGTTTGCCTGCATCTTCGTGCCGAATTTCCCCGTGGCCGCGGTATTTCGCGCCGAGCCGGAGTTGCGCGCGCGGGCCGTGGCTATTTTCGAAGGCACGCCTCCGCTGGAAAAAGTTTTTGCCGTGAATGAAAGCGCGACCCGAGTGGGTATCACGCCAGGAATGGCGAAAGCTCAGGCGGAGCTTTGTTCGGAGTTGACGCTGCGTCCGCGTTCTCTGTTGCAGGAATCCGTGACGCACGCCGCTCTGCTCGATTGCGCGCAGTCTTTCTCGCCGTGTGTGGAAGATGCTGCTGCCGACATGGCTCTTGTGGATCTCGAAGGCATGGAATCGCTTTTTGGATCGCTGCTTAAGATTGCCCATAGTCTCTTCCGCCGCGCCGCCGATCTCGGACTTGATGCGAATGTCGCTGTGGCTTCGAATCCCGATGCTGCCCAGCTTGCGGCTCGGGGTTTTACCGGTGTAACTGTGATTCCATCTGGGCAAGAAGCCGAGTCTCTGGGATCTCTGCCGGTGGAAGTTTTGTTTGCCGGTTGGGATGAAAATAAAGATCGAGAAGGAAAAAAAAAGGAAGAGGGGCAACGAGAAAAATCAGCCGACCTGCTCGCGACTCTCGAGCGCTGGGGCATCCGTAATCTGCGCGCTCTGGCGGCGCTACCGGAAATCGCGCTGAGCGAGCGCTTGGGACAGGAAGGCTTGCGCCTGCAGCAACTGGCCCGGGGTGCGGCTTCTCGTACGCTGGTTCCGGTGGAAGCGCCGGCGGTGTTTGAGGAAGCCATCGAGTTGGAATATCCCATCGTGCTGCTGGAGCCGTTGGCCTTCCTGCTGAATCGTCTGCTTGATCAGGTCTGTGCGCGCTTGGCCGCACGCGCTCTGAATACGCAAGAATTACGGCTTACGCTGGCGCTGCAGAATTTAGCGGGAGTTGATCCCCAACTTGAAACTTTCGGGATTCCGAGCGAAAGCGATGCGTTACATAACGAAGCTCACGCTCCGGCTCGGCATTTTATTTCCGGGCGGCAAAGCCAATTCTGCCGAACTCTTCGTCTTCCGCTTCCCATGCTTGATGCCAAACTTTTTCTTAAGCTGCTGCAACTGGACTTGAACGCGCATCCGCCGGGCGCGCCCATCCAGAAGATTCATCTTGCCGCGGAACCCGCGTGGCCGCGGTCGGCCCAAGGTGGCCTGTTTTTGCCTCCATCGCCGGAACCGGAAAAACTGGAACTCACGCTGGCGCGCATAGCCGGGCTGGTCGGCGAGCCGCGCGTGGGCTCGGTGGAGTTGCTGGATACGCACCGTGCGGAAGGTTTTCGCATGCGGCGCTTCACGCCCGAAGCAGCTCTGAAAATAGATTGCCAAAAAGCGGCAGAAGGAAAATCTGCCATTGCTGCTCTTCGCTTGTTCCGTCCACTACTGCGTGCCACCGTGACTTTGGAGAACGGAGAACTGGCGCGAGTTGTGTGCTTGAAGAAAAAAGAAGTGCAGGGCAATGTGCTCTGGAAAACCGGCCCGTGGCGCAGTTCCGGCGACTGGTGGGAGCGGGAAGCATGGGCGCGCGACGAGTGGGACATCGCTTTGCAAAATGCAGACAGTGTCGCTCTTTACCGGCTCGTGCACGATCTGCTCGGCGGAAGCTGGTTCGTGGAAGGCACTTATGACTGAAAAACAGTGGCCAGTTGCCAGTGATCAGTGGTCAGTCTTTTCTGCGGAATTCACGAAAGCTGGCCACTGATCACTGAACACTGATGTATATCGAGCTTCACGCCCGCTCTGCTTTTAGCTTCCTTGAAGGATCTTCCTTGCCTGAGGAATTGATGTCGGCCTGTGCCCGGCTCCATATGCCTGCCATTGCATTGCTCGACACTGACGGAGTGTACGGTGCGCCACGTTTTCATATGGCGGCGAAAAAGTTCGAGCTCAAGGCGCACATCGGCGCGGAGGTCATGTGCCAGTCTTTTAATCCTGTCATCCTGAGCGGAGCAAGTGCTTCACGAAGTGAAGCACTTACGGAGTCGAAGGATCCCTATATCCGGCGATTCGTGCAGGGAATGGGGGTTCCTCGCTCCGCTCGGAATGACAAAGTAGCTCGGAAGGACAAACCATTTCGTCTTCCTCTCCTCGTTTCCTCCCGCGCCGGCTATCAAAATCTTTGCCAACTGATCACCAAGATGAAGTTGCGTTCCAAAAAAGGTGAAGGTGTAGTTCAGAACGAAGAGTTGGAAGAACATGCCCAGGGTCTTGTCTGCCTGACCGGCGGCGCGGACGGGCCGCTGGCCGCGGCTTTGCGGCACAATGGCATCGAGGAGGCTCGCAAGCAAGTCGAGGAACTGATTGGAATTTTCGGCTGTGGCAATGTGTACATCGAGTTGCAGCGCCATTTCCACCGGGAAGAAGAAACGCGCAACCGTGCCGCTATCGCGATTGCGAGGTCGCTCAATCTTCCTCTGCTCGCGACTAACGGCGTTTGCTACGCCGCTGCAAAAGATCGCGAACTCTGCGACGCCTTCACCGCCATCCGACATCATCGCACGCTGTCTACCGCGGGCCGGCTGCTGGCGCGCAACTCCGAGCGTTATTTGAAATCGCCGCAGGAGATGCAGCAACTCTTCGCCGACCTGCCCGAAGCCATCAACAATACGCTCGAACTTTCCTCGCGCTTGGAATTCACGCTGAACGATCTCGGCTACCAATTTCCCCGTTATCCCGTTCCCGAGGGCGAAACCATGAATTCGTTTCTACGCGAGCGCACCTGGGAAGGTTTTCGCCAACGCTATGGCCGAACTTCACCTGACATGCAAACCCGCGCCCGTCGCCAGATTGAGCGGGAACTCGTGCTGATCGAAAAACTTAATCTCGCGGGATATTTCCTTATCGTCTGGGATCTGGTCGACTTCTGTCGCAAGCAAAACATTCTGGCGCAGGGACGCGGATCGGCGGCCAACAGCGCCGTTTGTTATTCGCTGGGCATTACGGCCGTCGATCCCGTCAGCATGGAGCTTCTTTTCGAGCGCTTTCTATCGGAGGAGCGCGGCGAGTGGCCCGACATCGATCTTGATCTGCCCAGCGGCGACGAGCGTGAAAAGGTCATTCAGTATGTTTACCGGCGCTATGGCGAGCGCGGCGCGGCTATGACTGCGAATGTCATCACTTACCGCAACCGTATGGCGGCGCGCGAAATGGGCAAGGCGCTCGGGTTCGATCCGGAAACGCTTGCGAAAATTTCTGCCGCTGTTGCCACCTGGGAATTCCGCGACGAAAACGATGCGCTCGACCGCCGCTTCCAAGATGCCGGACTCGACCTGAAACATCCGCGTCTGCGCAAATATTACGAGCTATGCCTTGCGGTGCAAGACATGCCGCGCCATCTTGGGCAGCACTCCGGCGGCATGGTCATCTGCCAGGGACAGCTCGACTCTATCGTCCCTCTCGAACCGGCTTCCATGCCCGGCCGCGTGGTGGTGCAGTGGGATAAAGAAGATTGCGCGGACATGGGCATAATCAAAGTCGACTTGCTCGGCTTGGGAATGATGGCTGTGCTCAAGGATTCCATCGAGCTTATAAGCAGACATTATCGAGAGGAAGTTGATCTGGCGCATCTTCCGCAAGATGATCCTGAAGTCTATTCTGCGTTGCAACAAGCCGACACCATAGGCCTGTTCCAGGTGGAAAGCCGGGCACAAATGTCGTGCCTGCCGCGTCTGCGTCCGAAACGCTTTTATGACATCGTGGTGCAGGTCGCGATTATCCGGCCGGGACCGATCGTCGGGCAGATGGTGAATCCTTTTCTTTTGCGCCGCCAGGGGAGGGAAGAGGTCACGTATCCGCATCCTTCACTCGAACCTGTGCTCAAGCGCACGCTGGGAGTGCCGCTTTTTCAGGAGCAGTTGCTGCGGCTTGCCATGATCGCGGCTAACTTTACCGGCGGCGAGGCGGAAGACTTGCGCCGAGCCATGGGCTTTAAGCGATCGCAGGCGCGCATGAAAGAAATCGAGGTCAGGCTGCGCGCCGGCATGACGCAGAACGGAATTCCGCCGGAGGCGCAGGAGAAAATTATTCTTTCCATCTCCTCTTTCGCGCTCTATGGGTTTCCTGAATCTCAC
>DATHOK010000022.1:0-6080 GCA_035484995.1 Verrucomicrobiia bacterium
CTTCTCTGCGTAACGTTTAACGAAGTACTCGACCAACATCGGAATGTCCTCCCTCCGCTTGCGCAGTGGGGGCACCTCAATTGGAAAAACGTTAAGCCGGTAAAACAAGTCAGCTCGAAACGTTCCCGCGGCAATGGCTGCCGTTAAATCACGGTTGGTTGCGGCGATGACGCGAACGTCCGAGGGAAGAATTCGGTTACCTCCCACTCGTTCGAACTGCCGCTCCTGGAGTACTCGCAGCAACGCAACCTGGGTCTCTGCCGGAAGATCGCCCACCTCGTCTAGAAAAATCGTACCGGAATGTGCTAGCTCAAAGCGGCCCTGGCGACGCTGCACTGCGCCGGTGAAGGCGCCTTTCTCGTGGCCAAACAGCTCCGACGCGATCAAGGAGGAAGGAATCGACGCACAGTTCACGCTGATGAACGCCTGGCCGGAACGTTGTGAGTGCTTGTGTATGGCGCGAGCAATCAGTTCTTTTCCTGTGCCGGTTTCGCCGGTGATGAGCACCGTGGAATCGGTGGGGGCCACTTTCACAATGCTCGAGAGCACGCATTGCAAGGCTGGAGACGCTCCCACAATCTCCTCAAACATGAATGCCTGATCGATTTGCTCCCTGAGCGCAAGGTTTTCGTTACGCATCCTCTCCTCGGCCCGCTTGCGGTCCTCGATATCGGTTGCCGCGGCATACCACCGTGTGAGGCGTCCTTGTTCATCCAGCATCGGTTTAAAGCGGAAAAGAAACCAGCGATACTCCCCGTCTCTTCGCCTTAGCCGCACTTCGAATTCGTACGGAGATCCGCTTCGGAATTTACCTGGATATTCGCGCCTCATGCGGTCCGCATCCTGTGGATGAAGCAGCCTATTCAAATCAGCGCTGCGCCACTCCTCAAGAGTAAGGCCGTGATAATCAAGCGCGGCCTGATTGTTGTAGAGAGGACTGCCGTCAGGCCCAAATTCGGTGACGTGCTGAGGCGAGAGATCGAGGAGCTGTCGGAGCCACCTTTCGCTTTGCCGGATCTTCTCCTCCGCTTGCCTTGCCGCGGTGATGTCCATCACCGTTCCGACAAACTCTACGAGGTCGCCTTTCTTATTGACGATAGGATGTCCGATCGCATGGAGGTGCTTGACAGCTCCGTCGGGAAGAACAATGCGGTAGTGCGCTTCATAGTCTGTTTTTTGGATTTCGGACTTTTCGAAAAGTTCCTGAATGCGTTTTGCGTCCTCAGGATGATTTCTATCGAGCCAAAATTCAGTGTTCGACTGAACCTTATCTGGTCTTACGCCGAATATTCGATACACCTCCGGCGAGACCGTGACTCTCCCCGAAGCAATGGAATGCTTCCAGCTACCCGTATGGCTCAATCGCTGCGCTTCAAGCAACTCTGCTTCGCGGTTGCGCAGTTCCTCTTCCGCTTGCTTTGCTGCGGTGACGTCGGTTACAGCGCCCACAAATTCGAGATTCCCACCCGAAGTCTTCAACGCGCGACCTAAGATGTGGACGTACTTCACCGAACCATCCGCCATCAGCAAACGATTCTCAAAATCAAAATCCGCTCCCGCCCCAGACGCACGGTCGAGGGTCTGTTGTACGCGATCCCGGTCGTCGGGATGAATTCGCTGCATGATCCATTCCAGCGTGGGCTTGGCTACTC
This sequence comes from Verrucomicrobiia bacterium, assembly GCA_035484995.1. Classification (GTDB taxonomy): domain Bacteria; phylum Acidobacteriota; class Terriglobia; order Terriglobales; family Acidobacteriaceae; genus Sulfotelmatobacter. Next base: position 1,653 of record DATHOK010000022.1, read on the forward strand.
GATCGTGGTCGAAGATTTTGTAGGTCTCCTCTGACCAGTAGATTTCTCCACTGAGAACGCTCCAGCCGAAGCTGCCGGTGCGGCTCATGCTCTGCCCCTCAGCCAAGAAAGCCTCGCTGCGTTGCAGATCTGAATAGAGTCCGGCATTCTCCAGCGATATCGCGGCTTGCGAAGCCAGCAGCTCCAGAACTGTGACCCGATCCGACGTGAAGGCGCGCGGTGTCAAATTGTTCTCCAGATAGAGTGCGCCAACAAGCTTCGTTTGTGTGACGATGGGTACGCAGAGGACGGATCTGGTGCGCTTCTGGCGCAGATACTCGTCCTCCGAATACAAGTTCCCGACCGAAGCATCGTCAAGCAAAACGCGCTGCCGAGTGCGAATTACGTAGTGAAGCGCGGATTGGGGGAGATCGGATGGGGTGACGGCCGTCCGCCGCACTGTGACCGCGACCCTTTCGTGACCTGTGGTAACCTCCGCCTCGATTTGCGGCTCATCGCCTCGGAGAAGGATGAGTAGACCTCGTTCGGCCCCTGCATGCTCAACCGCGAGCCGCATGAGCGTCTCGATTAGCCGGGGCAGCACAATTTCGCTCGACAGTGCTTGTGAGGCCTTGACTACGGACTCCACGTCCAACTGCCTGACCGGCGTACCAATTGTCGCGGTGAAGGAGGCGGGAGTGGCCTCTTCCTGCAAGCGCGGATGCCGCGCGTCGAACTGTGCGACTTTGCCTTTCGCACCCCAGCGGTCATAGCAGTTCCGGGCGTGGCGGAGATAGGTGTTGGCAACTGTCTCAACGCCGCGCACCGCGTAGAACCGCGCGGCCACCTCATGAGCCAGCGCCTCATTCTGGATGAAGCCGTTCTCACGCGTCAGGTGAATAGCCTGCTCGTACAAACGCATTGCGTCGACGTCTCGGCCTTCGATGCGGGCGATCTCAGCCAACACCAGCGTGTATTTGTCGGCGAACGTCGGCGGATAGGTTTCGGCCCATTCGCGCAGTTGGTCCCGCTGCGCCGCCAGGTGTTCGCGCCACTGTGATCGTTCCACGTCGGAGCCAGACTCAAAAAGAGAGGTTACAGTCAGCGCCGAATAGAAGGAGTAGTCCAATTGCCCGATTGTCGCTACGAACGACCGAACGAGACGTCTCGCTCTGCGTAATGCTTCTAGGGCGCCGGCGAGGTCTCCAAACAAGAATCTCGCTTTCAGCTTGAGTGTCCAATATAGGCACACCATGAGGGGCATTCTGGAGTCGGTCAGGGTGGCTTCATACACTTCCTCATCGCCTTCCGGGTCTCCCGAAGCGGAGAAGGCCGGAGTGCGGCCCTGCATTGCGGCTACAAATCTCTGCTCGTTTAAGATCAGGTCCTCCGCGTCGCGGAATCCGGCGTCGCGCGCTGCGTCCAGAACCCTTTCGGATTCGCGCCACACGACGTCAAGTGAATCGTTTCGCAGAAGAAGGCACTTGAGATATTGATGATTTGTATGGGCAGCGAACGTTAGATCACCAGACTCGGTAGCTCTTTTATAAGCTAGGCGGTTGAATTCGATCGCACTCCCGATCGGCTCAGTCCAATGCGCGGCGAGGCTCATGGCGAGATAAACTCTTGCTTGGTACTCGATAAAACCGTACTTCTCGACGAGATCGCAGGCGAGGCGAGAGAATCGGTAGCCGTCACGATGACTGTGAAAAACGTCGCCCATAATCGCCCCTAGAGCAGCGCAAGCGTATGCGGTTGGACCGCTGATTCCATTTTCTATGCTCATCAGGGTGATCCTGAAGAGAAGGACACAGAATTGATTGAGATCGATAAAGTAGCAGGGCTCAACCGCGATCGCAAGCACTCGCATTGCAGCTTCGAGCTTATGGTTCCTCATCAAGGGCAACTCCGCCAGTTCCTCAATCTGACGAGGACCTAGCGTGCGCCAGAGCGCGTCGAATTCGGCTTGCACCTGATTCTGAGTTGGGGTCTGCGGAATCTCGATTGCGAACAGATGCAAGCATAGGCGAGCGCAAGCGACGGCCTCCACAATTTCCGATCTCATGATATGGAGAAGCACTCGGAGCCGATAGACAGCCGCCTGATCAGCGATTGATCGCGCCCGCTCCAATAACTCAACAAGAATGGCTTTGGATTGATCATCGTTCCGGACGAGAAACTCGCACTCTGCTCGTTCCATCCAGGTTTCGAATGTGGAATCATACTGGTTGGCCCAGTTGTACTCATTCAAGAGGGCCGTCGCCGACATAAGGTGAGCATGTGCAGATTCGTAGGCGCCGGAAGCTTTGGCTCTTCGCCCCGCACGAAGGTGAATCGCCGCAACTTGGGAGGCTTCTGCCGGATCAGTCAGTAGTGTGGCACTTCGATTGAACTGGTTCGCGATTTCGAATAGACGTTCACCCAACTCATCAGGCGTCAAGTTAGCAACGAGCTTGCGCGCGATTCGAAGGTGACGCTCGGCGCGGAGCTCTTCTGGTATCAGGGCGTATGCTGCTTCTTGAATCGAGTCGTGTAAGAATTTGTAAGCGCTCTCTAAACGAAAAACGATTCCAGCGTGAACAGCTTCCCAAAGGGTCGCGTGCAGAGCTTCTGCCGTCTCGCCGCGGATGAGGTCCATAAGTCGAATTTCAGCGATATTGCCAAGGCAGGCCAGCTCCTTCAGGGCTTCCCTGGTGGCCGTCGATAAACTCTTCAGCCTGTCGGTCATTAGGTGCACGACATTGTCCGAGTAGTTTTTTTCGCGAATGCGTTCTGTGTCCCATCGCCAGAGCTGCCCGCCCGTATCGAAGACAAGCAACCCCTCCTCGGTGAGGGCGGTCAAGAACCTAATAGTGAAGAATGGATTTCCGCCCGTCTTTTCCATCAGGAGTTGCGCCAGTGGCTGTGCCCTCTCCCGCTGACAGTGAAGGGCCTCGGCAACCAGCGTCTCGGTGTTTTCCTGGTCAAGAGGCGCCAGGACTATCTCCTGAACCCTTACATCGCCCGCTCGGATTGTGTCGAATGCTCGTGCGAGAGGGTGACCTTGACTGACTTCGTTTTCCCGATACGCTCCGATTACGAGCAGGTAGCGAATTCCCGAATGGATAAACAGGTACTCAAGGAAGTCCAGAGTCGCCGAATCGACCCACTGCAGATCGTCGAGGAACAGTGCAAGCGGGTGCTCTTTACGTGCAAACACGTTCAGTAAACGAAGAAGTACCATTTGAAAACGGTTCTGCGCGTCCTGTGGCGGCAGATCCGGGCGGGGAGGCTGTTCCCCGATGATCAGCTCGAGTTCGGGGACGAGGTTGACGATCGGATGGCCGTTCGGCCCAACCGCATCCGCAAGGGCATATCGCCATTGGTCCATTTCCGCTTGGCTCTTGACGAGGATCTGCCGGACTAGGGTCTGGAAGGCCTGTGCCAGGGTCGCATACGGGATGTCCCGCTTGTACTGGTCGAACTTTCCGGCGGCGAAGAGGCCTCGCGACGGAACAAGCGCCTTGTGCAGCTCGTTCACCACTGAGGATTTGCCAACGCCGGAATAACCGGATACGAGCACGAGCTCGGGATTACCCTGAGACACGACCCGATCGAAAGCCGCAAGCAGAGCATCGACCTCGCGCTCCCGCCCGTACAGCTTCTCCGGGATCAGCAATCGGTCCGACGAGTCGTGCGCGCCGAGAGCAAATGAATCGATGCGACCATGCGACTGAAATTCCGTCAGGCACCGCCGAAGATCGGCTTCCAGGCCTGCGGCCGTCTGGTAGCGCTCCTCGGCGTTCTTGGCGAGGAGCTTCATGGATATGGCAGACAGCGGCTCGGGAACTGCGGCACGATCGCCAGGCGGTGCCGGTTGGCGCGCAATGTGGCAGTGGACCCACTCCAGAGCGTCGGCGGCGGAAAACGGCAACATACCCGTAAGCATCTGGTACAGGGTGACGCCCAACGAGTAAAGATCGCTGCGGGTATCAATCGAGCGATTCATGCGGCCGGTCTGCTCGGGCGCCATGTAGGCGAGGGTGCCGGCAATGATCTCCACCGGTATGGGCGACTGGCGCTCATTCGGAACTCGGGACGCAATCCCGAAACCGGTGAGCCATGCGTTGCCATCGCCGTTGACCAACACATTTGCAGGCTTGACGTCCTTATGTATGAGGCCGTGCCCATGAACCCGGCCGAGAGCTTTCGCCAGGCCTATGGCGATGCGCAGGACGCGAGTCAGATCGAGCGGTTGCGCCTGATTCCGCTCAAGGACCAGATCCAGGGGCTCACCGCCAGGGTCCTCAAGTACGAGGATCGTCCGCCCTTCGTGACGCGTGAGCGCCAGCGGCTTGGCTGCCCACGCGGGATCGAGTTCCACCGCGAGCGAGTATTCGTGCTCAAGCCGCTTGAGACCCTGCGGCGACGGCCGTTCTGCGGCGAGTCCCACTGCCAGGACCAGCGGTA
>DATHOK010000023.1:0-6746 GCA_035484995.1 Verrucomicrobiia bacterium
CTTCGCGTTCCGCGAAGCAGCGGCTCCGCTCAGGATGACAGAGCGCTCGCATAGCAGACGTTACTAACGTCCATTTTCGTGATACGCCGGGCGGCGGACACCGCTGGGTCAACGGCACTTTGCGGTTCCCGCCCTAGGTAATCCCCTTTCTTTCCTATACGTTGTAATATGGGCGATAACCCCCATGAGCCCCGTTCCCCCACGTGCGGATTTGCCCGATGTTGTACCAACGGTGCAGCAGGATGTGGCGCGTCTGGCGGCCTCGCCCGAGGTGCGGTCGGCTTACAACTGGCTGCGCACGCAGGAGCCGCAACTGGCGCAGTGGCAGATGGAGATGGCGCGGATTCCGGCGCCTCCGTTTGGGGAGTCGGCGCGCGCGGCCTGGCTGGCGGAGCGCTTTCGCGAAGTCGGGCTTGACGATGTTCGCATCGACGATGTGGGAAATGTGTTCGGCATCCATCCCGGATTTGGTCAACGGTACGTCGCGCTGAGTGCGCACATTGATACGGTGTTTCCGGCGAACACGCCATTGAACGTCCGGCAGCAGGGCAGCCGGATTTATGGGCCGGGAGTTTCCGACAATGGCGCTGGTGTTACGGCGATGCTTGCGATTGCATCGCTGCTGCGTGCGGTGCGCCTGCGGCACGCGCTGCCATTTGTGTTTATCGGCAACGTTGGCGAAGAGGGTGAGGGCGATCTGCGGGGCATGCGGCACATTTTTTCTACGCCGCGCTGGAAGGATTCGATTGCCTACAGCGTAGTGCTCGACGGCGCGGGCGCAGACACGATTGTCGCCGAGGCCTTGGGCAGCCGCCGCTTTGAAGTGATCGTGCGCGGTCCCGGCGGGCATTCGTGGAGCGATTTTGGCGCGCCTAATCCGATTGTGATTCTTTCGCGCGCGGTCGATGCGTTTACGGCAACGCCGGTACCGGCAACCCCGAAGACGACTTTCAACATCGGAGTGATTCGCGGCGGGACTTCGGTGAATTCGATTCCGGAGTCGGCGAGCATGAAGGTGGATATCCGCTCGACCTCGATGACGGAGATGGAGCGGCTGGAGCAGGCACTGCGGCTGGCGCTGAATCGCGCGGTGGAGGACGAGACCCTGGCCGCGGAAATGCGGTCGGCGATGCAGAAACGGCCTTCGGGAGTGAGTTGCGAAGTGGTCGCGATCGGCAACCGTCCGGCGGGAGAACTGGCGATGGGCGCGCGGATCCTGCATGTGATTCGCGCTGTGGATACGCAGTTGAATAACGCGGCGCAGGTGCAGCGGGCGTCGACCGATGCGAATATTCCGTTGTCGTTGGGCCTCGAAGCGATTGCGATCGGTGGCGGCGGGTCGGGCGGCGGGGCGCACACCTTGCAGGAATGGTTCGACAGCAATGGACGCGAGCTTGGGCTGAAGCGGATTCTGTTGACCATGATGGCGCTCGCGGGTGCGGGGGTGGGCGAATGACTGGGAGATGCTGGGCCTCGGGAGCTAAAGCCCGTTATCAAGGCAAGTGTCTTTTCGCAAAGCTGAAGCGCTGCGCCACCCTAAGGCTGCCGGCAGTTGTGGAATCCCATCCTTCGCAAAGAACGCGAAGGATGGGGCACCCGACTTTTGTGGTTCTATTGTTCGCTAGCGTCTGCACCGCGCAGGCCCCTGCGCCAGCTGCTGCGCCGACTCCGACTTCGAGTACTACGCAGGCTCCCTCGACGAATAATGCACAGGCTCCCGCCGCGAGTTCGGCACCGAAGCCGAGCAGTGAGCCTGAGAAGACGGATGTCAAACCCAGGGCGGATGCGATCTACTTCCACGCGAATATTTACACGGGCGTGCCCTCGAATTCGCCGTTTGGTTCCACGCTGCGCGAAGAAGCCATTGCAGTGCGCGGCGACCGCATTCAGGCCGTTGGTAAGAATGTGGACGTCATGAAGCTAAAAGGGCCGGATACGGAGGTTGTTGATTTGGGCGGGCGCTTTGTCATGCCGGGCTTCAACGATGCACATGTCCACCTGGCCGCGGGGGGACTGCAGAAGTTGACGATCGACCTGACCGGAGTGAAGACGCTGGAGGAATTTCGCGAGCGGGTCAAGGCGAGGGTGGAGAAGGCTAAGCCGGACGAATGGATTGTGGGTGGAGGCTGGGATGAAACTCTCTGGCCGATCCCGGCTCTACCCAGCCGCTGGGACTTGGATGAGATTTCGGATGGGCATCCGGTGATTCTGGATCGCGTGGACGGGCACCTTGCCGTGGCGAATACCCGGGCGCTGCAACTGGCGAAGATCACCGTCGCGAGCCGCGATCCTGAGGGTGGGAAGATTGACCGCGATGCCAACGGGCAGCCTACGGGGATTCTGCGGGACACGGCGCAGCAGGCAGTGCGGGCTGCGATTCCGCAGCTGACGCACGACGGGCGGCGGCACGGAATTGAAGTTGCGCTTGCGGATCTGGCTGAGCATGGGGTGACCTCGGCGCAGGATTATTCGCCGGAATGGGAAAATTTTCTGATTTACCAGGAACTTGAAAAGGAAGGCAAACTGACGGCGCGCATTTCCGAATGGCTGCCTTTTGACGATTTGGTCGATGAGTTGAAGGTGAAGCATGCGTTCCAACCTGAGTCTGACTTGATGTTGCACACGGGGATGCTGAAAGGCTTCATGGATGGCTCGCTGGGCGGACATACGGCGGCGCTGATGGAGCCTTATGCAGATGATCCGAAGAATTCCGGCTTGCCGCGCTACGAGCAGGCGAAGCTGAACGAAATGGCCACGGAGCGCGTGCTGGCTGGTTTCCAGCTGGGGTTTCATGCGATCGGCGACAAGGGCGTGCAGATGGCGCTGGATGCCTTTGCCGAAGCCGAAAAGGCTGCGCGCGAGCAGAAGGTGAAGGCTCCGAACGGCGGCAGCGATTTCCGGTTGCGGATCGAGCATGCGCAGATCACTACGCCGGCACAGATTGCGCGCTTCAAGGAACTGAAGGTGATTGCCTCCGTGCAACCCAGCCATCTGCTCAGCGATATGCGGTGGGCGCAGGACCGGCTCGGGCCGAAGCGCGCGGCGAATTCCTACGCGTGGGCGTCATTCCTGAGCAAAGGTGTGACGCTGGCCTTTGGCACGGACTATCCGGTAGAGCCGGTGTCGCCGTTCCGCGGGCTGTATGCAGCCGTCACACGTAAGAGCGAGAACGGCAAGCAGGAATATTTTCCCGAGCAGAAGCTGACCATGGATCAGGCCATTGCGGCTTACACTACGGGCTCGGCCTTCGCCGAATTCGAGGAGAAAGAGAAAGGCGAACTGGCGCCTGGGATGCTGGCGGATTTTGTGGTGCTCGACCGCGATATCACTGCGGCCTCCGCGGAAAAAGAGTTGGCGACCAAGGTGCTGCTGACGGTGGTGGGTGGGAAGCCCGTGTACAAGGCGTTAGCTGGGCAGTAATTGCAGCTTCGAGATCGGTGTTTATCAGTATCTGTGTTTATCAGTATCAGTGTTTATCAGTCCACTTACCGAAGTTATTTCCTTCCATCGCATAAAACGAAAAGCCGGATTCGTGCGTCTAATCCCCTGTGATTGCGGGAGGGTAGTTCTATATTTCCGTGGACTTACGGGTGGCACCGCGGCTTTCGCGAACGGGTATAATTAAAGATTCATACGGTTTTCGGAGGAATTCAGGCATATGGATTCGCGGGCAATTTGGGTGCGGTTGAAAACGCATCGGTGGGTTTATTCGTTCAGCATTGTGGCTACGCTGGCCCTGGGTATTTTGATTGGCACGGTGATTTCATTCGGAGTGAAGGGCAAGGAGGGACAGAAGTCCTCGGATGCGACTCCGCTCTCGGTTCCCGCGCCGCAACAGCTTTCCAATGCGTTCTCGCAAATCGCCAAGCAGTTGGGGCCGTGCGTGGTGAACATCAACACGGAATCCACCATCAAGACGCCGCACCGGCGGAGGGGCGAGCAGAATCCCGATGATGACGATAACGGCGGCGGCGGTATGGATGACTTCTTCAACCACTTCTTCGGCGGACAGGGCGGCCAAGGCGGTGCAGGTGGTGGTGACGGCTCGATTCGCGAGCGCTCGCTGGGTTCAGGCGTGATTGTGGATGCGAAAGGCTACATCGTTACCAACCGCCACGTAGTGGAGAAGGCGGACCGCATCCGGGTGCGGCTGCAGGACGATCCGCCGGGCGTGCAGCATGACGCCAAGGTGATCGGGGAAGACCAGGAAACGGATCTGGCAGTCATCAAGATTGACTTGGACCGTGCGGTGCCGTCGGCGAAGATGGGTAACTCCGATAGCATGCAGGTGGGCGATTGGGTGCTGGCCATCGGCAGCCCATTCGGGCAGGTAGGTACGGTGACGGCCGGCATCGTTTCCGCTAAGGGCCGGGACATCGTGCAAGGCCGGCAGTTCCAGGTGTTCATTCAGACTGATGCGGCGATTAACCCCGGAAATTCCGGCGGACCGCTGGTCAACATGAACGGCGAAGTGATCGGCATCAACACCGCGATTCTGAGCGAGACCAACGCCTATGCGGGTGTGGGTTTCTCGCTTCCTTCAAACACGGTGGTGCAGGTTTACAACCAGCTGATTGGACCGGAGCATCGTGTGTCGCGGGGATCAATCGGAATTCAGTTTGATGCGGTCGAGAATCCTGCAATCAACCGCGTCTACGGCGCAGGCAGCGGTGTCACCGTGGCGCACGTGGTGCCGGGAAGCCCGGCAGATCAAGCAGGGCTGAAACTAGGCGACACCATTACCACGGTTGATAGTAAGAAAGTCTCGAAAGGAACGGAGTTGGTGGCGGAGATCGCCTCGCGCAAGCCGGGATCGAAAGTGGTGCTCGGCTTCCTGCGCAATGGCAAGCCGCAGGAGACGACCGTAACCGTCGCCGACCGCGCGAAGCTTTTTGCGGCGCGCCTGAACGAAGATGATGGCGACAACGACGAAAGCACGCCCAAGCAGAGCAAGTTCGGCGTCACGGTTCGCAAACTGACGCCGGAGATGGCCGACCGGCTGGAGGTACCCGCCGGCAAAGGGGTGATCGTGCAAGACGTAAAGCCAGGGTCGTTTGCCGAGGACATTGGTGTGAGCCGCGGCGACGTGATCCTCGAGGTCAACAAGCAGCCGGTAAACAACGAAGAGGATTTCGCCAAAGTGGAGTCCAGCATGAAGAGCGGTCAGGACGTGGTATTCCTGGTGCGCCAGCGTGGCTCGTCGCCTCAGGACGGAACCATCTTCATGGCAGGGACACTTCAGTAACCTCAAACTGGCCCGATAGGAACTGGTATTGCCTGCTGCAATGCGGGATGATTAGAATGCCAGTCCAAGTTGGGTCTTTTTGTTTTTGGGCTGGTTCGTTTCCTGGCCGGTGCGGCGAGGCGCGTTCTTAGCTCCGAGGTTTGAATTTGAGAGGCATGCAGAAGCGAAGCGCGGGAGTGCGGGGTTGGCTCGGTACAGGCTGCGCGGTAGCGCTGATCTGTGCCTGCGCATCGCCGCGTGAGGCCTTCGCGCAAGCGGCTGATGCCGCTGGTTCCGCAGCTTCGAAGGCAAGCGGCGACGCGGCGAAACCGGAGACAAAATCGAACACTGCGGCCGCGACCCACAAAAGCAGCGCCAAGCGCTCAAGCTCTCACAAGAGGGGCAAGAAAAAAGCGACTGCGCGGGGCCAGCAGAAGATCGATCCGCAGCGGGCGCAAGAGATTCAGGAAGCGCTCATTCGCGAACATTACCTGAGTGGCGAAGCGGCCGGAACCTGGAACGAGGCCAGCGAACAAGCCATGCGCCGCTATCAAGCGGATCACGGCTGGCAGTCGAAAACGGTGCCCGATGCGCGTGCGCTGATCAGCCTGGGGCTCGGCCCGAGCCACGACCATCTGCTGAATCCGGAAAGCGCTATGACCATGGAGCCAGTCACGCACGCGTCGTCTTTGAGCCCGGTGTCGCACAGCGCTGATCCGGGAGCACGCACGAATACGACTGCGACTCCGACCACTCCTCCGCCTGCGACGACTCCCGATCATGATGGGTCGAGCCCGCAGTAAATCCTTCTCGTCAAAACAGGATCTTGGTTGCTGACTACGCCACCAGTGTGGTGCAGTCGGCAACACCAAGGCCACTCGCTACGTTCGAGATGACAGAGTTGTAGCAATACGTTCTAACTACCAGATGTCTTGCGGTAGCTGCCCAGCACGGGGCGCGGAAAGTAAGGTAAGGGCTGCGAATTTATGATCGCGGCTGAGTTGGTCTGGACGAGGGCCTCGGCCACTTCCCGGCCGCAGATTTTCGAGACGGCGTCGCGGGCAGTAGAGAGAATCGGGATTCGTTTCTCGGTATCGTGGGCATCGGTTGCCAGCACGTGCACGGCGTCGTGCTCGAACAGCCATAGGGCCGCGCGGCGCACACGTTCTCCCCAGAAACCGGTTAGGGCGGAGCCCGTGACCTGGATCACGCAACCCTGCTCAGCCCACTCCAGCACGCGCTGCGGGCTCTCGCGCAGGATCGGATTGCGTTCGGGATGAGTGATGACGGCAGTGATGCCGAGGTCGCCGAGCTGCGTAAAGCAATCGGTGGTTTGCTGCGGCACGCTGTAATTGCTCAACTCGACCAGCATGTAATGCGTAGTGCCGATGGCGTAGCGAGCGGGATTGGCGAGCACGTCCTGCATGTTGTCATAGGAGAGATGGAAGTCGCAGCCCAGGCTGAGGGTGAGCGCATCGCCTACCTTTTGCTGCAGTTGGTCGACCAGTCCCTGAAGATAAGT
>DATHOK010000024.1:0-3858 GCA_035484995.1 Verrucomicrobiia bacterium
TCCGGCGGCATCCCGAGCCCGGCGATTACCGGAATTCCTTCCGAATTCAGGCGACGCACGAGTGCAGCACGCTCCGGAGTGAAGTCGACAACGGCGACGCCGAGCCCGGCGTGCAGGCTCTTCAGGTTCGCAATCACATCAGCGTTGGTCAACAGGGACTGCATCTGGCTCATTCCTTGATCACAACATGCAAACATGAGCTGCGGGGCCACGGCCGGCCCCTGAACCAGAATTTCGGCAGAAGGCGTGGAAGCGGGCGCGGAAGCCGCGACGAACTGGGAAATGCCTACGAAGAGGCTGATGCGGAGCAGCCTTGAAAGAAATCGGCGTTCTGGAACGATGCATTTCAAGGAATAAAACTCTCCGCGATCCGTTTATCCACGTCGTACGTCGAAACCCGCGATGAGCACATCGCCGGATTTCGGTAACAATACGTATCTCGAGCCTCGCGCATCGAGCGGACGTCGGACGCAGTGTCGCCTGTACTTACCCGCTAGTTTCCCGCAGCTTGGACAGGCACTTTGCTTCTTCCCCGACCCCTGCTTCCAAACAACAAATCAAAGAGCGGCAAAAACACGTTATAGCGGCTGTCAGGAATGTCGTGATGGCACATGTGATAAGCGCGAGCAAACCGAAGTCCGGGAGGCAGCCAGCCATCCATGTGTATACGCCAATGGATCTCTTCAGTCACAACCACGTAGACAGTCCAACCAATGAAGACACCTGAAAGAATTCCCCGAAGGCCGATCCGGGAAAAAACCAGAAATGCTGGGACGCCGTTGATAACGAACAAGAGAAGAACGTTTACCGGGGAGCTGATGAGCGCCACGTGTTCTGCTTCCTCGGGAGTGCCAGTCTGTGCATGGTGCTCATGATGTCCAGTTCCTAGTGGGCTGCGAGGCCGGTGTAGCAGCCAGCGATGATAGACGTATTCGAAAGCATCGCCCCAGATCAGACCGACGATGAAGCCGAGAAGGCAAAGCTCCCAACTGGCAGCAGAAACAGAATAGAAGCTTAGCAGCACCGCAGGTACGGCTCCGCACAAAAGTGCAGCAATGGCGTTCCTTCGCTTCTTGTCGCGCCCATGCCGGACGGCGATCTCCGTCAATTTTGTGCGTGTCGGCACTGCCGGGTTCTTCTATCAACCTATTATAGGGTGGAGTTTTGAGCGCCTGGGCTAATTCTCAATGAGTGTAAATCGCCTTTTAGCGTCAATGAACGCGACGACATCTTGGCGTCTTTGGAGCTAACGTCGCGGTTATGAGACGGTTCCAAGGATGCCGTTCTTACCGCATGGCAACTTGGGTGGGAACGATTCTGGGCACAGGCCCGAAATCCCCGAAATACCGTCGAGATCTGAAAGCGCAGAAGTGATTCTAAGTAAAGAGGAAAAATGGTGCGCCCGGAGAGATTCGAACTCCCGACCTATTGCTCCGGAGGCAATCGCTCTATCCATCTGAGCTACGGGCGCCCACGGTAATGTCAGTTTACATGCGAGGGTTGAGAAGCATCAATGCCGGCTCTGGCAGCGGGCGAAAACCGGAGCCGGCGGGCTTTAGGCGTGAACCAGCAAAGCCCGTCCCACAGTTGCGAAGACCGTCGCTGTAGGCCTGTCTGAACTCTTATTCGGGGCTTTTATTCCGGACTTTTATTACGGACTCTGAACGGTTAGTAGCGGCCTCGACCGCCACCGCGGCCACCACGGTCTCCGCCGCGATCGCCGCCCCGGCCTCCGCGGTCGCGTCCGCCGCCTCCGGCGTGCTCCGTTTTGGGGCGGGCCTCGTTTACGTTGAGTGTGCGTCCGCCGACCTGGGAGCCATTCAACGCAGTGATGGCCTTTTCTCCATCCTCGTTGCTCGCCATTTCCACAAAGCCGAATCCGCGCGAGCGTCCGGTATCGCGGTCGGTCATGATGCTGACCCGGTCGACTTGACCGTGAGGCTCAAACATCTGCCGCAGTTCGTCTTCTGATGTGTTAAAGCTCAAGTTGCCTACAAAGATATTCTTCACGCCTCTGCCTCTGCATTGAGCTGTCGAAAGTGCAAGCTCGATGCGGCGGACTGGCAGGTCGGAGACACCTTCCTGAAAATCGGAACCGGAGCTGGCGAACAGTCGAATGCGGCACGAAGTATAGCAGGTTTGTCAAACTGGCTGGTTAATACAGCATGTCGACGCCGGACTTCACCCTTCTTCTACCGTTGCCATCTGACTCCTCTTGCGCTTGTTTGCCTGCAGAACTTTCTTCCGCAGCCGTAGCGACTTTGGAGTGATCTCGACGAATTCATCATCCGCGATGAATTCGATTGCCTGCTCCAGATTCAGATTTCGGAACGGCACCAGGCGGATCGCCTCATCGGCCGTTGAAGCGCGCATGTTGGTGAGTTTCTTTTCCCGGACCGCGTTGACGTCCAGATCATCGTCTTTCGCGTTCTCGCCGATGATCATCCCTTCATACAGTTCAACGCCAGGGCTGACAAACAGCTCCCCGCGTTCCTGCAGGCCCCATAAAGCATAGGCCGTCGAAGTGCCCGCCCGGTCTGCGATCAACGCTCCCGTGAGCCGGTGCGGGATTTCCCCTTGCCACTCCGTGTATCCATCGAACAGGGAATTCATGACGATGGTGCCGCGCGTGTCGGTGAGCAACTGGCTGCGCAGGCCGATCAATCCGCGGCTGGGCACGCGGAACTCAATCCGCACACGGCCGTAGCCGTGGTTGTGCATGTTGGTAACTTCGGCCTTGCGCGATCCCAACTGCTCCATCACCACGCCCACGAACCCTTCCGGAACGTCGACCGTGAGATGCTCCACCGGTTCCATCAGCTTTCCGTCAATGCGCTTGGTGACGATCTCGGGCTTTCCGACCATCAACTCATAACCCTCGCGCCGCATCATTTCGATGGTGATGGAAAGCTGCAGTTCGCCGCGCCCCAGCACTTTGAATGAGTCGGTTGTGCCCATCTCCTCCACCCGCAAGGAAACGTTGGTCAGTAGTTCCTTTGCCAAGCGCTCTCTTAGATTTCGTGATGTGACGTAGGTGCCCTCGCGTCCGGCGAATGGAGAATTGTTTACCGTGAACATCATCGCGATGGTTGGTTCATCGATCACGATGGGCGGCAGCGGCGCGGGATTCTCTGCGTCCGTAATGGTTTCGCCGATGGTGATTCCTTCCACTCCGGCCACCGCAACAATGTCGCCCAACACCGTTTCGGTGATGTCAGTACGCTTCAGCCCGGAGAACGAGAACAGTTTCGTGATCTTGGTCTTGTGTATCGACCCGTCTAGCTTGGCGATGGCCACGTCCTCGCCGGTGAACATGGTTCCGTTGAAAACGCGTGCGATGGCCAGCCGTCCGAGATAATCGCTGTAATCGAGGTTGGCAACCAGAATCTGCAGAGGCCCTTTCGGATCTCCCTTAGGCAGTGGAATGGTTTTCAGGATCGCATCAAACAGCGGCCGCAGATCTTCGCCGCCGCCCCTGATGTCGGTCGACGCCGTCCCCTCCTTGGCATTCGTGTAGAGAACCGGAAAGTCGAGTTGATCTTCTTTGGCGTCGAGATCGATAAACAGATCGTAAATTTCGTTGAGTACTTCCTGCGGCCGTGCGTCGGGCCGGTCAATCTTATTAATTACGACAATTGGCGGCAGCTTGGCTTCGAGAGCCTTGCTCAGCACGTAGCGTGTCTGCGGCAGCGGACCTTCGCTCGCATCCACCAGCAGCATCACTCCATCGACCATCTTCAGCGCACGTTCCACCTCGCCGCCAAAATCGCTGTGGCCGGGCGTATCCACAATGTTGATCTTGACGTCGTGATAGAAGATGGCCGTGTTTTTGGCCAGGATGGTGATGCCGCGCTCGCG
>DATHOK010000025.1:0-7254 GCA_035484995.1 Verrucomicrobiia bacterium
GACGCGGAGAATACACGTCTGATCCGCGTCTGGGCGGTGAGCGCGATTACTCCCTTCGAACGCGGCCTGGTCTGGTTGCAGAACGGCGGCAACAATCTTCTTCACGATTACTTCCTCTTGCGCGGGGTGCGCGCCGAGAACCGCCAACTCAAAGATCAGATCGAGCAGATGAAACTGGATCGGGCGCGCCTGAGCGAAGAAGCCATTCAGGCTGAACGGTTGCAATCCCTGCTGGCATTCAAGGAACTGTTCAAAATCGACACGGTGGGCGCACAGGTGATCGGCTCGAGTGGAAGCGATCTCTCCAGGTCCATTTATATCGACAAAGGCGAGAACGCCAAGCTGAAGCCGGATATGGCGGTGATTACCGCCGGCGGCATCGTGGGCAAGGTGTGGCTGGTTTATCCTTCCACGTCGTTGGTGTTGATGATCAACGATCAGAGCAGCGGGGTGGGAGTATTTCTCGAGAAGTCGCGGTTGCAGGGCGTGCTTCGCGGAACCCCCAACGGCGAGTTGATTCTGGAACGGGTGATGAGCGATGAGCAAGTCGTTCCGGGAGAAGCCGTGATGAGCAGTGGAGGCGACCAGATCTTTCCCAAGGGACTGCCCGTGGGCACGGTAAGCAAGGTGGGTCCGGGCCGGGATTTGTTTCTGAACATCACCGTAAAGCCCGCAGCCGACTTGAGCCGGCTGGAGGAAGTGCTGGTGGTAACTGAAAAGGAAGAGCGCGAACCCGTGGCGCAAAGCGGGGCCAGCGTGCGCGCGGCGGATATTCTGGCGCGGCGGCTGCCTTCGGTGCCAGATAAGCCGACAACGGTTCCGGGGGCCGTTTCGACGGGAAACACTGGCGCGAAGCCGCAGCCGAACGACGCAGGTAAGCCGGCGGCCGCTCCTGGGACCAAGTTGGTCGCGAAGCCGGCGGTATCGGCTGCTGCCGGCAGTGCGACCGGCGTTGCGAAGCCAGCGAGTGGCGAGCCTGCGAAGAAAGTTATGCCGACGCCGGCGTCCGGCGATGCGGCCCTGGGTAGCGAGCCGGGGAGCGCCGCTGCATCAGGCTCTAATTCTGAGGTTAACTCAGGCGTTAACACGAAGCCTGCAAATTCTCCCGCGAAACCAGCTGCGGCACAGCCCAAGCCTGCTAGTCCGCAAACTGCTCCTCCACCTGCCGCCACCGCAGATAATCCCCACTAGCGTGCCCATCACTTACACATCTGAAGAGCAGATTGAGGTTTACCGGTTCAGCATTCCTGTGACCGTGGGTGTGCCGTTGCTGGCGTTGTTCTTGCAGGCTTTCCTGCCGCGACGGCTTCCGTTTTTTTCCATCTTCGACTTGCCCCTGCTGGTAACGATTTACTTTGGCATGGCGCGGCGCAACCCGATTTCCGGGTTGTTTACCGGAGCGGCGATCGGGCTGGTGCAGGACATGCTGGGGCCCTATCCGATTGGGATTTACGGCATCGCGAAGACCGTCGTGGGGTATTTAGCGTCGTCGTTGGGCGTCAAACTCGACGTGGAGAACGCAGGTACGCGCCTGCTGGTCACCCTGGGGTTTTATCTGGTTCATGCCGCGGTGTATTTCGGCGTGGCTCGCTATATGGTCAGTTTGACTCTGAACTGGAGCTGGGGCCGGGGAATCCTTGCGGGACTGGCGAACGCCGTGGTGGGCGTGGCGTTGTACTTCGTGCTGGACAAGTTCAAGCAGAGGACGTGAGCAGTGGCCAGTTGTCAGTGGCCAGTGGCCAGTAAAATTTGTGCTGGCTGTGACTTCCGTTACCCATCCGGCAATCCTTCGGCTCCCGCACCGCAGTACAATCAAAATATGAAGGGTCCCGTGCATTCACGTCTGCGAGGTTGTGACTTCTTGTGGATCAGACGAATCTCCCACGAGTGTTTGACAGGCCGCTGGTCACTGGCCACGGGCCGCTGATTTATGTTCAGTCGTGACGACAAAGTATCGCCCATCCGCTTGACCGCGGCGCAATACATCATCCTGGGCATCTTCCTGGTGCTGGCTTACGGACTATGGAAGCTGCAGGTGATGGAGAGCGGCTATTATGCGTCGGCGGCAGAAAAGAACCGCATCCGCAATGTGCCGATTCTCGCGCCCCGGGGCAAGATTCTGGATCGCGAAGGGCGCACGATCGTAGACAACTATCCATCATTTTCCGCGCTGCTGCTGCGCGATTCTTCCCGCGACCTGAATGCGGATGCAGACCTGATTGCCCAGGGCCTGCACCTGGATGCAAATGAAGTGCGGACCCGGATTCGCCACTTCGCCGCGATACCGCAGTACCAGCCGATCTTTCTGAAGGAGGACATCACTCCTGACGAATTGGCCTTCGTTGATGCACATCGCAACGAACTGCCGGAACTGGATACGATCATGGCGCACCGGCGGCTGTATCCGCGCAACGGCTTCATGGCGCACCTGATTGGCTACGTGGGTGAAGTCACGGAAGACATGTTGAACCAGCCGCAGTTCGAACTCTATAACCCGGGCGACGTGGTGGGAGTCTCGGGTGTTGAGAGGCAATACAACAACCTATTGATGGGGACGAACGGAGCGAGGCGGGCGTTGGTGAACAGCCACGGCCGCGAAGTTGGATTGCTGGGGGAAACCGATGCGATTCCCGGAAAACAATTGAAGCTGACGCTAGATATCGATCTGCAGATCGCGGCCGAGGAAGCGCTGGAGGGGAAGAACGGCGCGATTGTCGCCATGGACCCGCGCACCGGGGAAATCCTGGCCATGGTGAGCCGGCCGACGTTCGATCCGAACGATTTTGCGGTGCGGGTGTCGCGCGATCAATGGAGCAAGCTGGTCAATGATGAAGACCACCCCTTGCTGAACAAGGCGATTCAGGCACAACTGGCCCCCGGTTCCACCTTCAAGATCATCATGGCCACGGCGGGGTTGCAGGAAGGCATCGCGCAGGATCTGCGCGTCAATTGCAGTGGCGGCGCGGAGTTTTACGGCCGCTACTTCAAGTGCTGGATCGCCGAGAAGCATCGTGTCCATGGAATTGTCGACATCACCAAAGGGATTTATCAATCCTGCGACGTTTTTTTCTACACGCTCGCGGAAAAGCTGGGGATTGAACGCATTGCGAAATACGCCACCATGCTGGGGCTGGGACAAAAAACCGGGATCGACCTGCCGCAGGAAGTGAGCGGCATAATGCCGTCGGAGGAGTGGAAGATCCACAACTTCAAACAGAAGTGGTTTGCCGGGGAAACTATCTCGGTAGGCATCGGACAAGGCGCGGTGGCGGTGACGCCGATTCAGTTGGCGCGTGCCATCAGCGGCATCGCGAGCGGAGGCATGCTGGTGCGGCCGCATGTAGCGTTCCCCGATGAATTGCCGCCGAACATGACACAGGCGTCCAATGCGTCTGACAAAGTGCAGATTCCGTTAGACCCGAAGAACTGGCAGACCATTACGGACGCGATGGCGGACGTCACTTCGCCGCTGGTGGTGGATGCCAACGGCGGTACCTGGTCAGGTACGGCTGGGGCGGCTCACCTGCAAGGCATCGATTTTGCCGGGAAGACGGGAACGGCCCAGACCATCAGCGGAGCAGCGAAGGCAAAGATCGCCAACGGAAAAGCCAGATTCAAGAACAACGCGTGGTTCGTGGGAGTGAGTCCGCGCCGGAATCCGGAGATTGTGGTGTGTGTGTTGTGGGAGAGCGGAGAAGAAGGGCCGCTCGCCGCAATCGTAGCTTCGCACGTGATCAAGGCGTACGTGGAGAAGGAGCGCCGTAATCCCCCGAAGCTGGCGGAGAAGCCGAAGACGGACGGGAAGGTTGAGATCGGCGGGGTGTGGACGCTGCCGGATCCGGATGGAGATGAGCAGAAGCTGAAGGCCGGGCATTTCTTCGTAGATCTGGCGAAGAGGCCGATGGCTGTGGCGACAGCTGCGCCGGGAGTGCAGTGACCGTCTCCGGGAAGAGGGTGCCTTTTCGGGTCGGCGGCGATGGCGAACTGAAAGGGGTCCTTCGACTCCGCATGCTGCTTCGCTTCGCGAACCGGCACGCTCCGCTCAGGATGACAGTGTGAATAGGGTGTAGCAACTGAGAACTGAGAACCGAGAACTGGATACTGATGTCACGTTACGTTTCATTTCGCGATTTTGACTGGCTCCTGCTGGTCTTTGTGCTCCTGATCTGCGGGCTGGGGGTGATGGAGATCCACAGCGCGACCGTGCACACCAAGTTTGCCGGCTCCCACCTCCGCCAGATTTACTGGATCCTGGGCGGTGTGGCGGCGATGTTCCTGATGAGTGCAGTGAACTACCAGGTGCTGCTCGACCGCATTCACTGGTTTTATGTGGCGGCGGTTGCCTCCCTGGTAGCGGTGTTGCTGTTCGGGCAGAAGTTCCTGGGAGCACGGCGCTGGATCAAAATGCCCGGCGGGAATCACTTTCAGCCCTCCGAATGGGTGAAACTGATCCTGATTCTGGCGATGGCGAAGTACTTTGCCGAGTTGCGGCACCGCGAACTATCGTGGCCGGACCTTATAAAAGCCGGGGCCATCGTCGGTATTCCGATGCTGATGGTGCTGGCCCAGCCCGATCTGGGCACGGCCCTGACCTATGTGCCGGTCGCTATCATGGGAATATTTCTGGGCGGCCTGCAATGGCGACAGGGACTGTTGGTCGTCGTGCTGGCGACGCTGGGGGTGGGAGCGGTGTTCTTCACCCCACGAGTGCACGTTTTAAAGTCTTACCAGAAGCAGCGGCTCACCAGCTTTCTGGAGCCGGAAGCCGATCCCCAAGGGTCGGGGTACCAAGTTGAGCAATCCAAGATTGCGGTAGGTTCCGGGGGGCTGTGGGGCGGGAAAGGCTCGCAAACACACGGTGCTTTCCTGCCTGTCCCACAAACGGATTTTATTTTCGCAGCCTTCGCCGAGGAGCATGGATTCGTAGGCGCTCTTGGGGTTCTGCTGTTATACTTTGTAGTGCTGATGCGTTTGACACAGAACGCGCAAACAGCGCCCGACCGCGCTGGCACGTTCGTGGTGATGGGTGTGGTGGCTGTGCTTAGCTTCCATATCCTGGTCAACGTCGGCATGGTGGTCGGTTTTATGCCGGTCACCGGAATACCCCTGCCACTGATGAGTTACGGTGGGTCTTCCGTGTTGTTCATGTTCCTGGCGCTGGGGATGGTAATGAACGTTCGAATGCGCCGCTTTGTGAATTAGCCGGTGTAAACCAAAGGAAAACCGGCTGATCCAACAGGATTAAGTAAATAAGGGTTTCTCGACCGAGATTCCCGAACATAGGAAGATGGCGGGGAGCAGTAGCTGTGCCAGTAAGGCGCAGCCCCAAAAATATCGATCGCCCTCGCGTAAAGGGGGCATTTTACCGGCTAGCGAAGCAGTAGAAGGCCGGGCAGGATTGAAGCTATAAGTCTGCTGGCAGGGAAACGGCCCCCCGACCGGAAACGGTCTGAGAGTGCGGTCACAAACCCGGCAGACGCAAAGCGAAACAGTGCAAAAGATACCCAAGCTTGTGCAGCGGATTCGGTTAGGGAGCAACCTCCCCAGCCCCAGCCGTCCCCCATACGGGGCCAGCATCGCGACGCTCGATCCTCCCATTTCCTTCCTCGCTCCGCCCCGGTGAAGCTCGCTCGACTCTCTTAAGTGGGTCAGGGCGGGACCGGAGTATCAATGAACAAGGAGTTATTTGTTTCTTCCACACCGCACGAGACCAAGGTGGGGCTGGTGGAAGACGATCTGCTCGCGGAAATCTACCTCGAGCGCGAAAATGAATACACCCTGGCGGGGTCCATCTACAAAGGACGCGTGACCCGCGTGCTGCCTGGAATGCAATCGGCCTTCGTCGACATCGGCCTGGAGCGCGACGCCTTCCTCTACGTTTCCGACTTTATGGAGTTGGAAGAGCACGATGAGGATTTAACCGACGTTGTGCCGGCAAATCGCGGAGTGCAGGACCTGCGGTCACAACCGGGCCAGAGTACAACACCTCAAGAGGCAGAACAGAACGCCGAAAACGCAGCCGCCGGAGAAGGCCAGCCGGCATTTGACCAGACTTCAGAGTTCGGGGAACACAGCACCGAAGGCCAGGATTCGGCGCCCTCGGGCGCGATGCAGGGTTCCTCGGATGGCGGGGACCGTGAGCGCGGAGGTTTTCGAGGACGCCGCCGTCGGCGCGGCGGACGCCGCGATGGGCGCGGCGATGGACGCAACGAGGGTCGAAGCGAAGGGCGAGACGACGGGCGCGGGCGCAGTTCGGAGCCGCGCTTTTCGCGGCCCCCGATCGAGAGTGTTCCCGTCCCAGCGGCTCCGCGAGCCCAGGAATCGGGCAGGTCGCCGCAGTTCGGGCCGCCGGCAGGATACCAGCCCATATTGCTTCCCGGAGAATCAATCTCGAAGTATCGCGGGCTGGCGCAGCCACCGACAATGCAGGTCCAGGAGCGGCGTTCGCCGGACACTGTAACTGAATCGAGTTACCCCATTTCAGCGTCCGTCTCTGCTCCCGCGGGTCCTGTGGCCGCAACCTTCCCAGACGATGAACCGATGTTTGCGAATGCCAGTGCCAGCGTAGCTCCCGTCGCCGAAGGCGTACAGGAGGGCAACGACTCACGCCACGTGCAAGAAGATTACGCCGAAGCGGCCTCGAGTTCAGCGGCATCGACTTCGGTCGACTGGAACCGTGAATTTCGCCGGCAAGAGCTAGCGGACCAGGCTGCTTCCAGTGGGGCTAGTGACGCTCGAGAGATTACGGAAGAGGTTGTCGAAGAAGAGAAGGAGGCGGCAACTCGATTCGAGCATTCGGATCGGCCCACGCCTTCGTCCCTCGAACCGGAAGCCCCGGTTTTCGCAGCTCCGGTTTTTGCGACCCCAGGAACGCTCGAAGAAGAGACTATCGACGAGGAGGAAGCGGACACCGTCCGTTACGAAGAGTCGTCGGATGAAGGCTACGACGAATTCGAGGAAGAGACTCGAGCGCCCGGCCAGCTTTCCGAGGTCCGCGAAACAGTGGATGAAATCCACATGGCGTCATTGGCCGACGCGGGCGTAACCCCTGCTGCTGATGGAGCTGCGGAGGGCGAAGAAGATACAGAAGAATTGGAATTGGAAGAAGCACAGGCCGAGGCCGAGGCCCTGCTCGACGCCGAGGCCGGTGGCACCGGCACAGTCGATGCCCGGGCCGAGGTTCGTGCTCCGGCGGGAACGGCTGGTTACACGCAGCGGGCACCGCGTCCGCGTCCCGGTTTCGACCGGCAACGC
>DATHOK010000026.1:0-8225 GCA_035484995.1 Verrucomicrobiia bacterium
GACCGGCCGTCAAGCCTGATCGGTATTCCGTTTGATCGTCCGGTGGTGGGCTATGGTGGAAAGACGATCAACACGCTGCGGCTCTGGGCCGCGGCGGCGCCCGATTATTTCGATTTTGAGAAGTTTGGCACCGGAGACTTCGTGGGCGCACTCGGCGAAACTCTTCAGGCGGAGTCGCTTACCCGCGTGCTGTATCCAGACGATTCAACGACGAAGGGGCAGGGGCTGCGCTTTCTGCAGGAGTATTTCCTGGTCGCCTGTTCCATGGCCGACCTGGTGCGCCGTTTCCAGCGCCACAACTCGGATTGGGAAAAGTTGCCCGAGAAAGCTGCAATTCAACTCAATGACACGCATCCTTCCATGTCGGTGCCTGAACTAATGCGAATCTTGCTCGATGATGTGCACTTGGGATGGGACCAGGCCTGGGACCTGACGAAGCGGACGCTCGGGTACACAAATCATACCTTGCTGCCTGAGGCTCTGGAGAAATGGCCGGTGGCGTGGTTTGAGATACTGCTTCCTCGTCACTTGGAACTCATCTACGAGATTAACCGCCGGCTGCTCGATGAAGTTCAGGTTCGCTATCCGGGCGACGAAGGGCGCGTGCAGCGCGTGAGCCTGGTGGAAGAAGGCAGCCAGCGCAAAATCCGGATGGCCAACCTTGCCATCGTTGGCTCGCATAGCACCAATGGAGTGTCTGCCGTCCACTCCAAGCTACTACGAACCACGACGGTCAAGGATCTCGCGGAAATGTTTCCCGAGCGTTTTAACAACAAGACGAACGGAGTGACGCCGCGGCGCTGGTTGCTCGAGGCGAATCCCGCGCTGGCCCACGAAATCACGCAAGTCATCGGAGATCGCTGGGTCACGGATCTTAGCCTACTCAAACAGCTCAAGCCATTCGCGGAGGATTCCAATGCTCGCGAGCGCTTCCTCAAGTCAAAGCGAGAGGCCAAAGTGCAGTTTGCGAATTGGCTCAAGTCGACGGCGGGGCGTGTCGTGGACCCGGAGACTATCTTCGACTGCCACATCAAGCGGATCCACGAATATAAAAGGCAGTTGATGAATGCGCTGCGGATTGTGATCGTTTATAACCGGCTGCGGGCAAATCCCGGCATGAAGATGGTTCCGCGTACATTCTTCTTCGCGGGTAAAGCGGCGCCAGCTTACAAGCTGGCCAAACTCATCATAAAGTTCATCAACAACCTGGCGGGTACGATTGACGGCGACCCGGTGGCGCGCGGTCGGCTCAACGTGATCTTTCTCCCTGAGTACAACGTTTCATTGGCGGAACGGTTGATTCCAGCCAGCGATGTCTCCAACCAGATCTCGACCGCCGGCTACGAGGCCAGCGGAACGAGTAACATGAAATTTATGATGAACGGAGCCTTAACCGTAGGAACCCGCGACGGTGCGACGATCGAAATGGCGGAAGAAGCCGGAGAAGAAAACATGTTCCTGTTCGGGCTCACCGTGGAGCAAGTCGAGAATAGCCGCGCCTGGTACAACCCGCATTGGCACTACGAAAATGAGCCCGAGACTCGGGCCGCTCTGGACCTCATTTCTTCTGACTACTTCAGCCGAAACGAGCCAGGAATATTCGCTTCCTTGCGCGATACGCTTCTGACCGAGGGCGATCACTACATGAATCTGGCGGACCTAACATCGTATTGCAACGCACAAGACCGGCTCGGGGCGCTCTATGCCGAACCCGGCGCATGGGCGCAGAAGGCAATCCTGAACGTCGCCAGCTCCGGGAAATTTTCGAGCGATCGCTCGATTGCGGAATACGCAAGCGAGATTTGGAAGGTGGAACCATGCCCAGTACTCTAGAAACCCAGTCCCTCACAGGTGAACCTAACATTTCTCCGCTGGCAGGCAAACCAGCACCCAAGTGGTTGCTGGTGGACGTTGGTCGCCTGGAGAAAGAATATTTCGAGCGGCGTCCCAACCTGGATGATCCCAACCAGCTAGTCAGCTTCGGCACCAGCGGACATCGTGGCTCGCCCCTGCGGGGCACATTTAACGAAGCGCACATCCTCGCGATTACCCAGGCGATCTGCGAATACCGGCGCGGGCAAGGCACCGACGGCCCGCTCTACGTGGGCAAAGACACCCACGCAGTGTCGGAGCCCGCGCAGCGCACCGCCCTAGAGGTGCTGGCGGCAAACAACGTGGAGACGATCATTCAGCAAGACGACGGGATAACTCCGACGCCGGTAATCTCGCGAGCGATTCTGGTTTATAACCGTGGCCGCAAACGACAGCTCGCGGACGGTATCGTCATTACGCCATCGCACAACCCACCCGAGGATGGAGGCTTCAAGTACAACCCCCCCAACGGCGGTCCGGCTGATACCGACGTGACCGGCTGGGTACAGAATCGCGCGAACGAATTGTTGCGAGCAGGGAATGCAGGGGTGAAGCGCATTCCGTTTGCTAAAGCCATCAAGTCCGCGACCACTCACCTGGAAGATTTCATCCTGCCGTATGTTCGTGATCTCAAGAATGTCGTCGACATGGATGCGATTCGCGGCGCCCACCTCAAACTTGGCGTTGACCCTCTGGGCGGAGCTTCATTGCCTTACTGGGAGCCGATCAATTCCATTTACGGGCTGGACATCGTCGTCACCAATCCAATAATCGACCCGACATTTTCGTTTATGACCGTTGACCACGACGGCAAAATTCGCATGGACTGTTCGAGTCCCTACGCGATGGCAAGGTTGGTCGGGCTGAAAAATCAGTACCAGGTGGCTTTCGGCAACGATACCGACGCTGATCGGCACGGGATCGTAACTCCTGCGGCGGGTTTGATGAATCCGAATCATTACCTCGCCGTTGCCATCCAATATTTGCTCACGCACCGGCCCCAGTGGCGCCAGACAGTAGCGGTGGGGAAGACGCTGGTGAGCAGCAGCATGATCGACCGGGTCGTCAAAAAGCTCGGCCGCCAACTCCGCGAAGTGCCGGTGGGTTTCAAGTGGTTTGTGCCCGGCCTGGTCGATGGCTCGTACTGTTTCGGCGGAGAAGAAAGCGCGGGAGCGAGTTTTCTTCGGCTTGACGGTACAGTATGGACGACCGACAAGGACGGGCCAATCATGGACTTGCTGGCGGCGGAGATTACCGCGCGCACTGGCAAGAATCCTGGAGAACATTACCGCGAACTGACGGCGGAGTTCGGCATCCCGTTCTACACGCGCATCGACGCACCCGCAACGCCCGAGCAAAAAGCAAAGCTAGAAAAACTCACACCGGACGCGGTAACGGAGTCAACCCTGGCAGGTGAGCCGATCACCGCCAAGCTGACCAAAGCCCCGGGCAACAATGCCCCGATCGGCGGCTTGAAAGTTGTGGCGGAGAGCGGTTGGTTTGCGGCACGACCCTCCGGGACCGAGAACATTTACAAGATCTATGCCGAGAGTTTCAAGAGCCAGGCCCATCTGAACGCGATCCTCAGCGAGGCGGAGGAGATGGTGAATAATGCGCTGGGCTCGTCCGCAGCCGTTCCTGAGCAGGGAGGCCGGACATGAGCAGCGCTGACGGGCTCATGGTAGCGCCGTTTCCACCGGAATATCGTGGTTCTGGCTTACTGTTGCACGTCACCTCTCTCCCGTCTCCGTATGGCGTCGGCGATTTGGGATCGTCGGCCTTCTCATGGATTGATCGTCTCCACAATGCCGGCCAGAGGTGGTGGCAGGCGCTTCCGCTGGGTCCGACAGGTTACGGAAACTCGCCCTATCAACCAATGTCGTCGTTTGCCGGCAACGCGCTGTTGATCAGTCCGGGAGAGCTCATGGCGAACGGACTATTGCAGGCGAGCGACACTCAATCTCACTTCTCAGCTGACGTGGTCGACTACGACTCCGTTATCCCGTTCAAACAGCGGCTGCTCGAAACGGTATGGGCAAACTTCAAAGCGGGACAGCGCAGTGCCAGAGATCTCGCGCCTGCCTATGAGGAGTTCTGCGGCAGGCAAGCGCATTGGCTGGACGACTACGCTCTGTTCCAGGCACTGAAAGAAAAATATCGCGGAGCTTATTATCTGGAGTGGCCTGCGGATTTGGTCCGGCGCAGCCCGAGTGCTCTGGCCGACGCGCGGCGAGAGTTAGCAAGTCAAATTGATCAGGTTCGCTTTGCACAATTCCTGCTGTTCCGCCAGACTGATCAACTCAAAGAGCATGCCCATGCCAGGGGGGTCAGCTTGATCGGCGATCTGCCCTTTTTTGTTTCCCCCGATTCCAGCGATGTTTGGGCGAACCCTGAGCTATTCCTGCTCGATGAGCGACATCGGCCACGCTTCGTCGCGGGAGTTCCTCCCGATTATTTCAGCGCAACAGGTCAATTGTGGGGCAATCCCGTTTACAACTGGGATGCCGTGCGCGCGTCCGGTTATCGGTGGTGCATCGATCGGTTGCGTGTTGCTCTGCTGGCTCACGTCGACGTGGTTCGCCTGGATCACTTCCGCGGATTCGCGGCTGCATGGCACGTTCCAGCCGGAGCGCCAACGGCTCAGTCCGGGCAGTGGGTGGCGGGTCCGGGCGCTGACTTTTTTCAAGCAGTGCAAACGGAGTTGGGCCGTCTACCATTCATCGCGGAAGACTTGGGTGTGATTACACCCGACGTGCGGGCCCTCCGCGATCAGTTCCAGCTGCCGGGGATGCGTGTGCTGCAATTCGCCTTCGATGGTCATGCGGACAATCCATATCTGCCGCACAACTTCGTCCACAATACTGTCGCCTATACCGGCACGCATGACAATGCGACGACGCGACAGTGGTATGAGGAATTGCCCGATTACCAGCGGCAAAACTTCTGGAGCTATCTCAAACGTGCGTCGGGAACCAGTGTGGATGCCGCTCCGGAGTTGATGCGGCTGGCATGGTCATCATCAGCGGCGCTCGCAATTGCTCCGTTGCAAGATCTGCTCAACCTGGGAAGCGAAGCTCGTATGAATGTGCCTGGTCGTGCCGATGCAAACTGGCGTTGGCGCGTCCGAGAAGACATGCTGTCGTCTCAGGCGTTTCAATGGCTGCAGGATTTGACGGAGAGTTCCAATCGCGCGGTCGGATCTGCAATATCCGTCAGCGC
The DNA here is from genome assembly GCA_035484995.1 of Verrucomicrobiia bacterium. Taxonomy (GTDB): domain Bacteria; phylum Acidobacteriota; class Terriglobia; order Terriglobales; family Acidobacteriaceae; genus Sulfotelmatobacter. Next base: position 5,092 of record DATHOK010000026.1, read on the forward strand.
GCATGTCGACCGCGCTTCGGTCGTCGCTCGAATCTAAACAGACGGGAGGTTAGCCTGGTCATTCAAGTTGCCAAAAGTATTCTTTTGGTAGTGAGCGCACTCTTTCCGATCGTGGATCCGATCGGAGGCGCCCCGGTCTTTCTGCTGCTCACGCAAGACTACGCCCCTGAGACACGACGAGTACTGGCTCGCCGCATTGCGCTAGATAGTTTCATACTGCTGATCGCGTCCTATACCCTCGGGGCGCACGTTCTCTCCTTCTTTGGGATTTCGCTCCCGGTTGTGCAGGTCGGCGGTGGGCTGATCGTGATTTCAACGGGCTGGGCGATGCTGAATCAAAAAGACGCGAACGATCAAGCCTCACCTAGACGAACGGTCGCTTGCGCTGACGCTCTGAGGCAGGCGTTCTACCCGCTGACGCTTCCTTTGACAGTTGGTCCCGGCTCGATCTCGGTTGCGATTACGTTGGGAGCGAATGCGCCGCAGCACCTGGGTGCAAACTTGCTGGTAATTTTTGCGGCGGCAATTGGTTCCGCTTTCCTGGCAGTAACCATTTATCTCTGCTACGGCTACGCGGATCGGCTCGCTAGCAAGATGGGTCCCACGGGGACAATCGTAATTTTAAAGCTCTCCGCGTTCTTGCTGGTGTGCATTGGCGTGCAGATTCTGTGGAACGGCGCGAGCAAATTGCTCAGTTCATTGCCGCAGTTTGCCGGAGTTGCAGTGCCGCTGCATTGAGATTTGAGAGCGAAGCGAATTGAAAGCAGATGAAAGAGAGGCACAGTGAACGGCTCAAGCGTTGATGCGCTCGCCAGCGTGGACGGTCCGGCCGAGGCTGCCAACTCGGGCGCGGCCTCACTTATGAAACGACCTACCTGGGAGCAGGCTGAGGGCAACCCGTTGCCACTTGGGGTCCACTGGATCGAAGAGGAGCAAGCGTTCAATTTTGCTGTTCATTCCGAACATGCGGATAGCGTCACTCTATTGCTCTATTCTCCAGCCGATCTAGTGAATCCTCTTCTGAGGCTTCAATTGGATTTTTTGCATCACAAGTCGGGGCAGATTTGGCACTGCCGCGTCCCAGTCTCAAAGATTCCTGAGGCTCGCTATTACGCATACTCCGTCTCGGGAGAGACGATTCCCCAACTCCATAGCTTCGACCCCCAGAAGGTTCTTCTCGATCCGTACGCCAAGTGCATTTTCTTCCCACCCGGTTTTGATCGCAACTTGGCCATGCGAGAAGGATCCAATGCAGGCAGCGCTCCTTTGGGAGTGCTGTTTGATCACCGACCCATATTTGACTGGTCGGGAGTTCGGCCTCCGTATCATGAGTCGGACGCAGTCATCTACGAACTTCACGTGAAAGGTTTCACGAAGAACCAAAACTCAGGTGTGGACCCGTCGCGTGCCGGCACGTACGCCGGTCTCGTGGAAAAGATCCCTTATTTAAAGGAACTCGGGGTGACGGTTGTAGAACTGATGCCCGTTTTTCAGCGTGACCCACAAGAAGGCGACTACTGGGGCTATATGCCTCTGAATTTTTTCGCGCCGCATTCTCAGTACGCGAGCACACATCGTCCTGATGAGCAGCGTCTTGAATTCAAGAATATGGTGCAGGCTTTTCATCAGGCCAATATCGGCGTGGTGCTGGACGTCGTGTACAACCACACCTGCGAGGGGGACTACAAAGGGCCAATCTACAGCTTCAAGGGTTTCGACAGCGCCGGTTATTACATGATGTCCTCCGATCCGGCAAACCCCTATGCCAATTACTCCGGCACGGGCAACACCTTGAACTTCGGCCAGGCCCATGTGCGAAAGATGGTGATTGATAGTCTGCGTTATTGGAAGCGAGGCATGCATATCGACGGATTCCGCTTTGATCTGGCGTCGGTATTCAGCCGCAATGCCGACGGATCTCTCAATTGGGGAGAAGCGCCTATCTTTAGTGAAATTGCCGCAGACCCGGAATTGGGACGGGTGCGTCTGATCGCGGAACCCTGGGACACAGCCGCTTATCAGCTTGGACGCGGCTTCCCGGGCCTGACTTGGCTTCAGTGGAACGGGCGGTTTCGCGACGACATTCGCCGCTTTATTAAGGGCGACACAGGGATGGTTCCTGAAGTGATGCGGCGTATCTATGGCAGCGACGATTTGTTTCCGGACGGCCGCGCCGACGCTTATCACGCATATCAGAGTGTGAATTATGTAACGTCCCACGACGGTTTCACGCTCTATGATCTTGTCTCTTACGATCGCAAGCACAATTGGCGAAACGGAAATAATAATCAGGACGGAACCGATGCGAACTACAGTTGGAACTGCGGGCAGGAAGGGGATGAAGCAGTCTCCCCGGCGGTCCGCGCGTTGCGCCGCAAGCAAGTGAAGAATTTCTGCAGTCTCCTCTTTTTGTCTAATGGGACACCGATGTTTCGGGCCGGGGACGAGTTCCTGAATACCCAATTTGGCAACAACAATCCCTATAACCAGGACAACGAAACTGGGTGGCTGGATTGGAGTCAACTCCGATCCAACGAGGACATTTTCCGGTTCTTCAAGCGTATGATTGCGTTCCGGAAAAATCATCCGTCACTGAGCCGGAGCAGATTCTGGCGGGAGGACATCGCTTGGTATGGCGTCGGACCGACGGTCGATTTGTCCAACGAATCTCATAGCCTGGCGTTCTGCCTGCACGGCGCTTCTCAAGATGATGACGACATCTACGTGATGATCAATGCGTACTGGGAAGAGTTGGAGTTCAATGTGCAGGAGGGAACAGCACAGGAATGGAAGAGAATCGTGGACACCGCTTTGCCCAGTCCAGATGATTTCTCGGATGACGGAATACCTTTAGAGCAGACGAAATACCTACTGGCTCCAAGATCGATTGTGGTTTTGTGTCGACCTCAGACAGAGACACAATAAAGTGGTGAGACAGGCGTCCCTGTGGGTGAGGAAATTAGCTTGGCAGATAGCCGACCATCGAGGCCAGGCAGTGGGTTTCTCTAGTGGTCGCCGCGCAATTGCCATGCCTGAAGCCACGCTGGGAATATCCCAGCGCAGCAACGATTTGTGTTTCTCATTTCAGGCTCCGCCGATCGCTTCGAGAACGGCAATCACTTCTGGAGGAATTT
>DATHOK010000027.1:0-22260 GCA_035484995.1 Verrucomicrobiia bacterium
GTGATTCCCATCGGATCCTTTATGTCTTCCTTGCGCGTGGGATCGTTGTTCTCCATGCCGATCTCTTCGCCGTAATACATGATGGGCGTTCCTCGCAGCGTCAGATAGAGTGCTGCCATCAGCTTGGCGATCTGGTCATTGTGCTTGCCGTCGCCGTAGCGCACGAAGGATCGCGGCATATCGTGATTGCCGATTACGTAGGTCGGCCAGCCGCCAGTGGATTCGGCAAGCGCAATTTGCTTGCGGAATTCGGGGGCGGAAAGCTTGTCGAGAGTGCAGAACATGAAATCCATGGGCAACTGGATTTCATCGTTGTGAGCCCCGTAATATTCTTTTAGCTCGTCGGCGCTGTCGGTGTAGGTTTCACCCACCAGAACGGCATCGCTCTGGTCGGCGACGGTCCTCAGTCGGCGAAGCACCTCATGATTCTCCGGGAGCTTGTCATTGTATCTGTCCTCCATTTTTGTGTCGCCCAGTTCGTTCTTTCCCGGCAGAACAGGATTGTCATGCAGGTCGGGGTCCTCAAACAAAAGATCAACGGCATCCAGACGAAACCCAGAGACGCCATGCTGGTACCAGAATCGAGTGGCATCGAACATGGCTTTTTCAACGGCTGGGTTGCGCCAGTTCAGGTCCGGCTGCGCAGCAGCAAAGTAGTGGTAATAATACTGACTAGTTGTAGCATCGAACTTCCATGCTGAACCTCCAAAATCTGATATCCAATTGCTGGGCGGAACGCCGTCGGCCTTGCCATCGCGCCAGATGTACCAGTCTCGATGAACAGAGCTGCGCGATGACTTTGAATCCAGGAACCAGGGGTGCTGCTCCGAAGTGTGGTTGATGACGAAATCCATGATGATGCGAATGTGCTTTCTCTTGGCAGCTTTCGCCAGGTGGTCGAAATCCGCCAGGGTCCCATACATCGGATCGATGTTCTCGTAGTCGGAAACGTCATACCCGAAATCGACCTGCGGCGAGGGATAGCAGGGCGTAATCCAGATGGCATCCACACCCAGTCGCTTCAAATAATCCAGCTTCGACTCGATCCCCTTGAGATCGCCGATGCCGTCGCCATTACTGTCGGCAAAACTGCGCGGATAGACTTCGTAAAAGACGGCATGCTGCCACCACGCGTGGCCTTCGGCATCCACAGCCCGTCCTTGTCCTTGTCCTTGTGCCTGGGAAAATGAAAGTGGAAGGCACACACCTACCGCTAGTAAAACCATGCACCTGAATTTGTGAGACATGTGGCATCGTTCTCCATAATTTAGAAAGCCACGACCAAAAGCGCTCCGCACCTCACCTCGCGGCAAAATGAAAGATGACGGTGGCCCGCGCATCGCTTCCCGGAGCGCTGGCCGGAAGTTGGACGCGGACTCTTGCTTCCGTCGCGGTTTTCTTATCGACCTCAGCCCCTTCGACGGAAGAAATCTGGTCTGGGTTCCATGCCGAGAGCGAATACTTTTCTCCGGCCGCACCCGACAGTAGCAGGGTTAGAGTGTCCCGTTTCGGAGACCAGGACTCGGAAAGCACTCGCAAACCGTGGCTGCTGCCGCCCAGTTCTGGAAGAGTCGACGTTTCGCCAAGCTCGAAGTTGTTCTTCATCTGGATTTCAACGGTGCTTTGGCCATTCAGAATCGGAACATTTATGGTTACATGCTGATCTGATGAATTCGCTTCAATTCGAAACGGCAGCGTGCGTCCATTGAGTCGAGCCCCCGTAATCTTGGCGCGCAAACTCACCGCTGGCGAGAACTGCAGGGAGCATTGTCCCGTACCCGTAGATTGCACTTCTAATCGAATACTCTCGGGCGTGCGCTGATAATCTAGACTCGAAACCATTGCGGCCAAATGCACGTTGTGGACGGAGAACGAACTCCAGTCCGGTGGAACGTGCGGAGCGAAGTTCAACTGACAACCCGCAGTGTCCACTTGCAAGCCCAGCAACCCGCTCAACAGAGGATTAACCACCATAGCCGCCGACCAAATCTGATGAGGCGTTCCTGTCGCGAGCGTCTGAAAATGATCACCGGAAAGAACTTCAGCCACGTGGCCCAGCGACCCGGTCAACGTAAGTAAAGCGTTGGCCCGCAAGTTCGAGTAGGCGGGAAGCGGGCGATGGTAGCGGTACTCCCCGATCGACGCCCATCCGGTGAATAGCGGCCAGACACTTCCATAATGATATCCGCCTGGATTGTATTTCGAGTCCTGCGAAGAAAGAATCCGCATGCCCCAATCGGTTTGATGATCGGGGCGGGCGAGTTCCTCAATCATGCTCTGAGCCTGATCGTCATTTAGCTGCTTGAACCACATTGGAACCATGGCCAGGACGCTGGCAACATCGGCGCGGTTGCCGTTGGTATCAAGTGCGTAAGCGTAGATTTTCTTTTCAGCGGACCAGAACGCCTTGTCCAGAAGCGGCTTTTGCCGTTCGAAAGTTTGCGCCAGCTCTTTGCTGAGATCTTCTTTACCCACGAGATGAGCGAGGACGGAAAGCGCGCGTGTAGCTTCAAGGCCCAGCGATGCCTGGTAAACTTCAGTCCGCACGGGATAGAGCGGTCCGCCCTCGATCCAGCCGGTGCCCACCCCGAAGTTCTGCGCCAATCCCTGCGCGTCGTTGGTGGACCGGAGAAATTCGTAAGCTCTCGAGAGGTTGTCCCATTTCTGCTGAGCGAATCCAATGTCCCCGCTGTGTGTCACATAATCTTCCACGGCAATGATGAACAGCGGCGTAGCGTCCGCCGACGCATATGCGTACGGCGTGCTCTTGAACCAATCGGTAAAACTGGCACTCTGTGCGATTTCGTGAGGGACCTTGCCATCCGCCCGCTGGTATTTGCTCAGAAATTCCAAAGCGTTACGGGTGGTTGGGAAGTCGCCCTCCGCATCCAGCGCCAGCGAAGTCCACTCCGCGTCCCGACCAAAAAACCACGCGAAACCAGGGCGATGGTCGTTGCCCGAAGTGTTGTAGCCGGCAACCAGGCCTTCTCCCAGAAAAGGGTTTTGCACGACGCCTTGGAGCATGCTCACTCTCGCCCAGTCATATGCGGTTTCGAGTTGTGCGTCGGGAAGCTTGAGGCTAACTGTGCGATCCAGATAGTCCCGGTAGTACGCCGCGGAACTCCGCAGCAATTCCGGATGATCCTTTGCCAGGTGACCGTAGATCTGCGCCAGGGGCGCTGGTCCATCGAACCCTGCCGCTATGACGATAAGTTTCGTGTCGCTCCCTTTTTTCGTCGCACCCAGAAGAATCGAATCTTGTGGAGAGGAAAAATAGTTGGTGGAGTATTCTTCGGAGCCCTTAACTGCTGTCGGAGAACCGATCAGGGCCTGCAATTTTCCGGACTCTTCTCCGAAGCGGAAGGCGCGCAGGGCCGGATCCCAATCTTCACCAACTCCGGCAAGGGCTGCGGGCCACTCCAGTTGAAAATCAGGTTCGAAAACTGCTTCGATCTCCAGAGGCTCGGCAGTTTCAACTTCAAGAGTGATAATGGCGCCTGATTCATGCACCGGTACAAACAAGGTTTCGCGAACGGAAAAAACGTCGGCGGCGTAGACAATGGTGCTCGACTCGGGATGAACAATCAGGGTTCGGGCAAGAGCTTCCGCAGGCAGCGTGGCGCCAGCGATGTGGAAAAGTAAATGAAAATTACGGACGATTTTCAAGGGATAGACCCATGCTTCCAGGGTTCCTTGTTCGTTCCCGAAGATTGCCGCACGCGTGCCCACGGCTGAAACAAACTCCCACGGACGAACGGGCCGCGAAAGTTCGAGTGGTTGCCGGGGTTGCTCAGCCAATGCAACGCAGCAGAAAAGCAGCAGCCTGCAACCCAGAACGAGTCCCGCCAGAGAAAGCCAGTTTGGCCGAAAAGGGCTTGGGGAGCGGTGCATGATTTAAAGGGACGTACGCAGGACCAAGGGAGTATATACTCTTCCCGGTTTTCAAAAGTTTCAAGAGTTAAGTGTCTTCTGCAAGAACGCCAGCCCAATGCATAAGAAAACTGAAAACTTCAGAATCGTTTTGATGCACGCGCTGTTCATGGTGATCGCAAGCGGTGCCATACTTTCGCAGGCTGCGCCCTCGGTGATTGTGAAGTGGGAGAAGAAAACGCCCAACCGCACCGTTCCCACCTTGCAAGCAGTTGTCAATCCGATGCTGCGCCGTGGATCGCCCATTCATGATGTCTCCCTCGAGGCCCTCCACAAGCTGGGGCCTGATTATGTTCGTTATGCCTTCTGGTATCCATATCCGAAGCTGGCAGTTGCAGAGTTGCGCCCGCCCGATGCAACCCAGACGTTCTGGGATTTCCAATACATGGATCCTCTCGTCGAGGACTTCATGCACGCGTCGGAGGGTCACAGCCCGGTCTTCAGCTTCAGCACAATCCCCGAGTGGATGTTCGCGACGCCGAAGCCGGTCGTTTATCCCGACGACCCGAACCAAGTTTTCTGGGAGTATTCGCAAGGCTCGGAACTCAACGATCTCGGGGCGATGGCCGACTACTATGCACGACTGGCGGCCTGGTACACACAGGGTGGCTTCACCGACGAGTTGGGAAAATTCCACGCCTCCGGCCATCATTACGACATCCGCTACTGGGAAGTCTTCAACGAGGTCGACGGGGAACACGACACCACGCCGCAGCATTACGTAGAACGCTATGACGCGATAACCCAGGCGGTGCTCAAGGTCGCGCCTGAGATGAAATTTGTGGCTCTTGCTCTATCAGCCCCATCCGATGCCCCGCGAACCTTCGCGTATTTCCTGGACCCAAAGAATCACAAGGCGGGCGTACCGTTGGACTACATTTCCTTTCACGTCTATGCCACGCCATCGGCTGATCAAACGCTTGAGAGTTGGCAATACACTTTCTTTGATCAGGCGAGCGAGTTTCTTGCGGTGACCCGTTACATACTTCAGATACGGGATCGGCTGTCGCCGTCAACCAAAGTCATGGTCAACGAAGCCGGCTCAATCCTTAACGGTGACATGACTCAAGGCGAGCCAAATCACGTAGAGAAACCAATCCCGCCAGCCTACTGGAATCTGAGTGGAGCGCTTTACGCCTACCTTTATGCGGAGCTGGCAAAACTTGGGGTTGACGTTGTCGGTGAATCGCAACTGGTCGGCTACCCTTCGCAGTTTCCGAGCGTCAGCATGGTCGATTGGACCAACGGCAAACCCAACGCGCGCTTCACTGTTCTGGAATTGCTCAAGAACAATTTCGGCCCTGGAGACGAGCTTTCTGACACCGAAGTTCGGAGCAACGGTTCGCTGGCCGAGTCCGACGCCATCGAAGCGCAGGCCTTCACTAACGATGGCCATCGAAAGTTGTTGTTGATCAACCAGCGCAATCGTGAAGTCACAGTGGAACTGCCGAAAGAATGTTTGGGGGCTGCAATCCAAGCCATCGGAGGAGCCTCACCAGGCACACAGACGCAAAATGTTGCAGACGTGAAAGTTCGATTGCTGCCCTTCTCGGTGTCCGTCGTTGCCTTGAAGAATTAACCGATTCTGACCTCCTCCGGCAAAGAAGGCGTCTGGCGCGGCTTTTGTGTGACTTCGGGTCGTTTGCGATTGATAAATTTGGGACGCGACTTGCCCTATCGGTAGTAAAATGCCCACATTCGGCGCCTTGGTGTGCTGGGCCCGGTTCACTCCGGCGATGCCCCAAGAGACTTTCCCAGAGGTTAGGTCAATGAGATTCCTTTCGCGGTACCGGGTTTGCCTGCTACTGCTGTCTGTTCTGGCCGGCGCGATTCTTTCTCGAGCGACCTATGCGCAGGATTCCTCTGCGGCGCAACCACTCCCCAGACGTTTGGTCGGCGACTACGGTTATTGGAGCAGAACTCAGACCCCGCCTTACAGCTCGGCACAGATTCCATTTGAGAAGCTGACCCACATCAACCATGACGGCGTATCTTTTAACGCAGACGGTTCATTGTCCGTTCCCACGGGCTTCCTCGAGCCCGAGCTCATCGCGAAAGCCCATGCGAAAGGGGTTAAGGTTCTTCTGCTCATCGGCGGCGATTTTTCCGGGGTTGAGGCCGCCGGCACTCTTCTGACCCTAATCGAGAACCTTACCGCCTTCGCTGCAAAACACAAATATGATGGCTTCGACATAGACTGGGAATATCCCGTGACCACCCAGGATCGTGACTTCCTGGTGGAACTGATGGCAGGACTCCGCGCTACGAACTCCGACTACGTTCTCTCTATCGACGCCGCACCCTGGGGCGGATACGGTTATGATCTCGATCAATTGAAACGATCGATTAACTATTTCAATATCATGATGTACGACTGCGCTGGCCAGTGGACCGATGACGGCCAGCTCAATGCGCCGATTTTTTGGGATCCGAACGATCCCCAACCCTGGGAGTGCCAACCAGGAGGCAGCGACCACGATGCCGCCGAAATATTTCTCGCAAATGTCCCTCCAAAGCAACTGAATATGGGAACGCCATTTTATGGCTATTTCTACAGGAACGTCAGCGCGCTATTCGGAGTGTGTCCGAACTCGTTGAAGACGTCGGACGGAAACTGCGATAACTCTGTTTTGACCGAGAATTACGCGCCCTTTATTAAGAATCGTATCAACAAGGATGGGTGGGAGACCTTCTATGACCCGATTGCGCTTGTTCCCTACATGCTGAGAACCGATGGGAAGCCTGGCTACATTACCTATGACGATCCGGTTTCGACTTATCTCCGGGTCTCATACTCCGATTGGATGCTTGGTCTGGGCGGTACTTTCATGTGGTCGCTCGATGCCGACTATGACGGTCACTCCCAAGACTTGCTCGACGCGATGTATCAAGCGACGATAAACCGAGGCCAGTAGCCAGGAGACTCGAGGGACGGACTTCAAAACATGACCGCTCCCTTCAAAGGGTCGCTTGACCGATGGGAGGAGCTGATGTCAAACTGTTATTGAGAGAGAAGGTAGAAGCCGGGGCGCGGTTCTTTTGCGCGGTGGTTTCTTATTCGGCTGGAATTCTCTCAGTCTGCTCCGTTTAGGATCTCTTGATTCCATGATCATTCTTGTAACCATTATCCACGTCATTGTTTGTCTGTTTCTGATTGTGGTTGTTCTTCTGCAGAGCGGCAAGGCGGGAGACATTTCGGCGGCTTTCGGCGGACAAGGCAGTCAGGCTGCTTTTGGCCCGCGCGGCGCAGCTACCGCACTCTCAAAAGCGACAACAATTTCCGCGGTTCTTTTCATGTTGACTTCCGTCACACTCTCCATCAATGCAATTAAGCAAGGCGGCCCCAAGTCCGTGTTGCAGGGCGTGAAATCCGCTCCAGTTAAGACACAGCCAGCCACTCCTCCGCCAACGCCCACCCCCTCCCCTGCGCAGAAGTAAGCTGAATTTCCAGGAATCAGCGATCAGGGTTGCGGTACCACGGCCTCCCAGGTAGGGGTTTCGTCGTAATTGTATTTCCCTGATGTGGGTGCTACCATCCGATTATCGGCACTTATAAGCCGGGAGGTGTCTGCTATGTCGGATCGCGAAAGTAACAGTTTTGTGTGGTTCCTTGCCGGGCTAGGTTTGGGCGCGTTGGTCGGAGTTCTATACGCACCGCGGCCGGGCAGCGAGACGCGGGACGTACTCCGCTCCCGGGCCGAAGAGGGGCGCGATTACATGCGCACCCGGGCGCGCGATGCCCGGAGTCAGGCTTCGGAATGGGTCGATCGGGGACGCGACGTCGTGAATCAGCAAAAGGAACAGTTCCGCGCCGCCTACGAGGCAGGCCGCCAAGCCTATCAAGAGGCTACGACAGAGACCGGAGCACCGAAGAGCTTGTAAGTCTCTTGGAGCCGGCGGTGCGGCTCGGGAGAGCGCATTATGGAAAATCTTACTGTATTCGTCGCCCTGACCGGAGCCGCAGTGGCGCTGCAAGCTGGCGTTCTCGTGGCCATGTATGTGGCCATGCGCAAGAGCAGCGCCCGCATGGAAGCTCTGGCCGTTGAAGTCAAGACCAAAGCCCTGCCTACGCTTGAGACGGCGCAGGCCATGCTGGCGGAACTCCGCCCGCAGCTCACGGTAATCGCCGACAATCTCACGGAGACTACGCACTCAGTACGTTCGCAGGTGGAACGGATGGATGCGACGGTGAGTGACGTTGTGGATCGAGCCCGCCTGCAAATCATCCGTGCCGATGAACTTCTAAGCCGCACCCTTGACCGCGTGGAAGAAACTTCTGACATGGTGCATAACACTGTGGTCTCGCCGGTACGGCAATTCTCCGGCCTGATTCAGGGGGTGACGGCGGGCATCGAGTTCCTGCTGGGCAACCGTGGCCGCAAGAACGGAGGCGGCCGCGAAGCGCGGCGGCCCGTGCCGCAGGACGAGATGTTCATCTGAGATTTTAGATTGCCGGTTTTTTGATTGCTGACTTCGATTAACCATTCGCAACCGCCCATTTAGTCAGCTATCCGTAAATCAACAATTCCCACATGCGATATCTGGTTCGAGCCCGCGTTAAACCCGGTCGCGAAGGCGATCTGTTGAAAGCCATTGAGAACGAAACCCTGGGGCAAGGTTCGGTTGCCGAAGGTGAATATCTACGCAACATGAGCGCAGCGCGGGTTTGTGAAGACCAGACCGTGCGCTGGGTGGAAGTCTGCTACTGCCCTACCCCTCTACAGGAAGAACGTCCTTACTGGGAGAAATATTTCGACCTGGCGCGAGTGCAAGATGCGCACGACCGGCGCAAGTGCCGTGACGAAAACGGCAGCGAGCCGTGGGCATGCGGCGACTGCGATTGCACCGTCCGGTTGGAGCAGAAGTTGAAGGCCTCAGGCATACCTTTTCGCAGCTCATTGTGCGTAAAGAAAAGACGAGGTGTCTGATAGATCCAAGAGCTTCGAGGAAATACTCCGCGGTAATGAGTGACTCGACAACGCCCTCTCTGGTTTATTTTGGCTTCTCCGAAGGCGCTATCTGAACCTGTATTGCGTGAACATTGTCGGATTTTGAGGTGTCGACCGACACCACTTCAAAACTGCCATTCGCGTCGCGCATTTGAATAGTTTCCGTGGCCTGCGCGCCGGAGGCACCCGGTCGCACGGAGTCGCTTGTGATTACTGTCACTCGCAGGCCCCCACCCGGATCGCCGGGGTCAGGCTGTTCTACTTGGCGTCCGGTCGCTTGCTGGCCGGTTGCGCTGGTTCTTTGCGTCGTGGTTGAGCGCTCAACCAGATGCAAGCCTTCGTCCCGAGCGGCCCCTGGAACATCGACCGAATACCTTTCCACGGTACCGCTCTTTTCCCCTGAACCCTCGGATTCCCTCCTCACGGTGCGAGATACTTCGTTCAGCTTGCCATCGGCATCCGGACGGGAGACGCGCTCCTCCGTGCTCCGGTTCTTTCCGTCTTGCCTCGTGGCAGCTTGCCTGACTTCGCTGACTTGCCAGCTGCCGTTGAGATCGGGTAGCAGCGTGGTCTTTTGCGATGCAACCGTGTCATTCGCTCCCAGCTGACGACGCTCCTGCACCATCATCGCTGGAGCCAAAGCCCCGTCGGGGCCCGGGAGCATCACCGTGGTTTTTGTCTCCTCCACATCTTTGCCAGTCTTTTTTGTTTCCTCGACTTCGCGCTGAACCACTTGGAGGTTGCCGTCAGCATCGGGATTCGAGGTCGAACGGACGACGGAAGAGTCACCACTGGCTCGCGTGTGCCTTTCTTCTTCTGTCACCTGCACCAGCGTTCTTGCGCCGTCGGCATCGCGACCAAAGGTGCGCGTCATGGTTCGGACCGTGGCCGAATCCACCTGTACGGTGCTTTTCTCGATATCCTGGTACGGTTCGAAATCTCCATCAGCGCCACGGCGCTGGATTGATTCACTGTCTACCGCGCGATTTCCGCTCTGGGTGTGGCTTTCGACAGTGCGCGTCGGGTTCGCGCTCCCACCTTGCAAATCGGCTGTCCTCGTCCAGGGCCTGCTCGCGATGTCTGATTGGGAGTCAGATGTTTGCGCCTTAATTGCGACACCCGAAGACAAATATGCTCCGACTGCCAGCAGCATGATCCGGGCCACGCAGGAAACCCGTGACGGGCGAGTGTAGCCGTTCTCAAACTCACGACAACCGCGCGCCGACGGCCGAACTCCATTCAGTTCCCAAATATCCGCTCTCGGCATATCCCCAATTCTGCTCCTGGGGACAGTCGATGTCCAGTCGACCACCAGCCAGGTCTCGACCGGAGCACTTATGTAAAGTGTGGTGGCGCGGATTTCGGGTCCATTCTAAACTCGGGTAATCGCTTCGACCATGACAGACACTTATAAGCTGACGCTAGGGACGCTTCTGGACGTGGTGCGAACCACAGTAGCTGCAGTCGTTTCTATGCTGCTGGCTCGCATGCTGAAGCTTCCTGAGTATTACTGGGCGCCGATCTCCGCTATCGTGATTATTCAGTCGACCATCGATCCGAGAACCCTGGCGTGGCAGCGGTTTGCGGGCACAGCCTTGGGCGCCGCTTTAGGAGCCTTGATTGCCACGTTCTTTTCCACGAACGCGATGGTGTATGCCGTCGCGATTTTCTTGTGCGGAGTGCTCTGTGCACTTCTCCGATTCGGCGGCGCTTACCGCTTCGCGGCGATAACTTTGAGCATCATTCTTCTAATCGCGCACCAGCGTCCGGCGTGGATCGTGTCTTGGCATCGCTTCGTGGAAGTTTCGTTGGGCATCGCCGTGGCACTCGTCCTGGCTGAACTGTGGCCGCGTCGCGCGTGATCGGCTATGCGATCCAGGCGCCGCCGACGACGGTCTCGCCGTCGTAGAACACCGCCGCCTGGCCGGGAGTAATAGCTCGCTGCGGCCGATCGAAGGTGACGAGAACCTCGTCGTCACCGACTTTCTCGAGCATCGCGGGAGCGGGCTCGTGGCGATGCCGAATCTTCACCGACACTTGCAGCGGCTCGCGCAGGTCATCAACTGAGATGAGATTCACGCGGCGAGCGTGCAGCGTCCGCGAATAGAGATGTTCATCGCCGCCAACCACGACCTGCTTGTCGGCTCCGTTAATCTGGATCACATAGAGCGGCGATCCGGTCGCCACACCCAAACCCTTGCGCTGACCGACGGTGAAGTTGTGAATGCCGCTGTGCTCACCGATCACTTCCCCGCTCGCGGTCACCAACTCGCCCGAAGTGTCGGGCAGCGCCTCGCCGCTCTCGGCGAGATAGGCGTCAATGAAACGCTTGTAGTCGCCGCCGGGCACAAAACAGATTTCCTGTGAGTCTGGCTTCTCGGCCAAAGCAAGCCCTTGCGCGCGCGCCATCTCTCGAACCTCCGGCTTGGTCATGCCGCCCAGTGGAAAGAGCGTGCAGCTCAGTTGCTCCTGCGTCAAGCCGAAGAGAAAATATGTCTGGTCCTTGCTCCGGTCGGCGGGACGCTTGAGCAGCCAGCGTCCCCTTGCGTCGTCGTATTCCACACGGGCGTAATGGCCGGTGGCAATGCAGTCGGCGCCGATCTGCTGCGCGACGACGAGCAACTGATCGAACTTCAGGTGATTGTTGCACAGGCTGCAGGGGATTGGCGTTCGACCCGAAAGATACTCGGCGACGAAGGGACGCACGACATCACGCTCGAAACGCTCTTCGTGGTTCACTACGTAATAGGGAATGCCGATGTGCTCTGCCACACGGCGGGCATCGTAAACATCGTCGAGCGAGCAGCAGCGTCCGGTTACCTGCTCGGGCAGGCCTTCGTGTCCGGCCAGCCGCCGCTGATTCCAGAGCTGCAGGGTGAGCCCGATGACGTTGTGTCCCTCGGCGCGCAGCATCGCTGCGACAGCGGAGGAATCGACTCCGCCCGACATGGCTACGGCAATGGTCTTTGGATTCGTCATGCTAAGAGTGAACAACTTGTTTTCGATACGACGGCGACAGCTCCCGTAACCGCGCAACGGTTTCCGGCACCAGCCCCAATGCGATGTCGATGTCCTCGGTCGTGTTCTGCTTGCCCAAACTGAGGCGGACGCTGGCGCGCGCTTGATCGGGTCGCAACCCCATTGCCATGAGCACGTGGGATGGCTCGATTGCGCCGGAGGAGCATGCAGCGCCTGTCGAAACCGCCAGGCCTTTCAGGTCAAGGGAAATGACCATCGCCTCGCCCTCGATATGATCGAAATAAATGTTCGTCGTGTTCGGGACGCGAGCAGCGCTGTTGCCGTTCACCCCAGCATCTTCTACCTGAGCAAGAATTCCCAGCTGCAGGCGGTCGCGCAATACTGACATTTTCTTATGATCACCGCGCTCAAAGCCCTGCATCGCCAACTCTGCAGCTTTGCCCAGCGCAACGATTCCGGGAACATTCTCGGTTCCGGCGCGCCGTGAGCGTTCATGCCGTCCGCCGTAAAATAGCGGCTGGAGGCGCGTCCCCTTGCGCACGTAGAGCGCACCAACACCCTGCGGCGCGTGCATCTTGTGACCGGAAATCGAAAGCGCGTCACAGCCTATCGCCTTCACATCAATCGGAACCTTGCCCCCGGCCTGCACCGCATCAGTATGAAAATAGACGTCAGCCTCCGCGGCAATCCTTCCAATCTCCACGACCGGCTGCAGAACCCCGGTTTCGTTATTGGCCATCATGATCGAAATCAGCTTGGTGTTAGGCCGCAACGCACGTTGCACATCAGCTGGATCGACCAGCCCACGGCCGTCCACCTGCACATACGTGACTTCGCAACCGGTTTCCTCCAGATGCTTACAGGCATGGAGCACGGCATGATGCTCGATGCCGGAAGTAACAATGTGGTCGCCCGGGCCCGTCAATCCCGCAATGGCCAGATTGTCGCCTTCAGTTCCACCGCTAGTGAAGACAACCTCCGACGCCCGGCAGCCAAGAAGTGCAGCCACAGAATCCCGCGCCCGTTCCACCGCAGCCCGCGTCTCCTGACCGTGGTGATGGATCGACGACGCATTGCCGAAGCCCTCGCCAAAATACGGACGCATGGCTTCGAACACTTCCGGTAGAACCGGTGTGGTGGCGTTATTGTCGAGGTAGATCCGGGGCATCGCGCTCACTGTTCCATTCTAGCTGAGGAGCGCATGGTTCGACACTTTGGACGGCCGCTATCGCTTTTCGATCGGCACGTAATGGTTGGGATAGTCCGGCCCGAGATACTCAGCACGCGGGCGAATCAGGCGATTGTCGTCGAGTTGTTCGATGACGTGCGCAGCCCAGCCGCTAATGCGGGAAACAGCGAATACCGGGGTGAACATATCTTCATCGATCCCCAAGACATGGTAGGTGGAGGCAGAGTAGAAGTCTACGTTGGCATTGAGTTTCTTCTCCGCCTTAACGAACTTCTCGATTTTTTCTGACATCTCATACCACTGCGGCTGCCCACTGGAACGCCCGAGATCCCGGGACATCGCACGCAAGTGAGTGGCTCGCGGATCTTCAGTGTGATACACGCGATGGCCGAAGCCGGGAACTTTCTTTTTTTCAGCCAGCATGCCGCGGACATAATCCACCGGGTCGGTTTTCTTGCTGTCGATCGACGCCAGGATGCGAAAGACCGCTTCATTGGCTCCGCCATGCAGCGGACCCTTCAGCGTGCCGATTGCGGACGTGATCGCCGAGTGCATGTCTGACAAGGTCGCAGCCGTGATCCGAGCTGCAAACGTAGAGGCATTCAGTTCGTGATCAGCATGCAAGATCAGGGCAATATCAAGCGCTCGCTCTGCCGTTGCAGAAGGCTTGGTTCCGTTCAACTGCAGCAGGAAATTAGCAGCATGCGACAGCGAGCGATCGGCCTCGACGTAAGGCTTACCCTTGCGAATCCGATCATAAGCGGCAACAATCATCGGGATCTGCGACGTCAGCCGGATGGCCTTGCGGACATTGGCATCGTGATCGTTCTTTTTCTCATCCGCGTCGTAAAAAGCCAGCGCCGAAACCGCGGTGCGCAGCACGTCCATGGGCAGAGCAGTCTTGGGTGCGGTGCGCAGAAACTGGATGATCGCCGGATCCAGGCGGCGCTCTTCTGCCAGACGCTCCCGCAAATCCTTTAGCTCGTTGCGATTCGGCAAATGTCCAAACCAAAGCAGGTAGCAGGTCTCTTCAAACGTGGAGTGGTCGGCCAATTCATGAATATCGATGCCACGATAGGCAAGAACACCGCGGTCGCCATCGATATAGCAAATGCTGGAATTGGTGGCAACAATGCCTTCCAAGCCTTTCGGGGCAGGAGCGCTGGTCAGGCTGGACATATTCTCTCGCTTAATTGGATTGATCACCGTTGCCGAACCGCGCCAGGGGTGCGCGGGGTATGCAACTTTCTGTTATACGCCAAACTAGCACTCCGATTCCACACGCCACCGTGATTTTGGCGAGTCGCGGTGTCAAACAAATCAGCTTGAAGCTGAATCTAAAGACCCCTCCGAACTCAAGCGGGCCAAATCCCTAACGCCGTCTTGCTCAGGATTTGCGATTGTAAATCTTCGCTCAACGGCAGAGCGCGGAATTCATCAAGGTTCTTCTTAACATCCGGCACCCCCGGACCCGGCCAGTCTGTGCCGAACAGAGTCCTGTGGGCGATTTCCGCGAGGCGCGGGAAGTACTGGAGCAAAGTCTTGGGTGGAATGCCGCTGATGTCGAGATAGACGTTGGGATGTCGACGGATGAGAAAGAATGCCGTCTGCATCCAGAGCGGACGGCCGCCGTGCGCCAGCAGGATTTTGAGCCTGGGAAAATCGACGGCTACGTCATCCACATAAATAGGATCACCATACTTGTTGCGCGCTCCGGGAAAGATTGACGTTCCCGTATGGAACATAACTGGCACACCGTTGGCTTCGGCTGCGCGGTAAATAATCTCCAGTTCCTTCACGCCGTTCAGGTAGTCGTTGGGAAACAGAAGCTGGTGCGGAGGATGAATCTTGATCATGCGGATTCCCAACCGCAGAATCTGCTCCATATCGGCCAAAACGTTCGTAGTATGCCGCGGATGCAGGCTGCCGCAGGAGAGCAACCGCTTCGGATCTTCCTTCACGTAATCCGCAATGAATTGATTTATGCCGTTGGTGAAGCCGATTACCTCCGGCGCAACGTAGTTGATCAGCGCCGCGCGGTCGATGCCGCAGGAGTCGAGATATTTGAGGAATGCCTTAGGCGAGCGGCAGAACTCGGTAATCTGCTCGAAGTTCGGCCGCTTCTTCTTCATGAGTTCCAGCGCCTGGGGCTTAAACATCTCTAGCGGCGAGATGTGAATGTGGCAGTCTGTAATCATTGGATCGGATTCACTCGTGCGCCCTTAGTTGCAAGCAGCAGCCAGCATTCCGCGATTCGCCAATGCTCCAATCATCGCTTCAGTAAACCGGCACAGTGCCGTCCACGCGCCGCGACCATGCATCGATGCCACCCCGCATGGATTGCGCCTTCTCGAATCCCTGCTGCCGCAGCCACGCAGTCACGTTCATCGAGCGCACGCCGTGATGGCAAACCACCACGATGTGATCCTCCGGATCCAATTCCTGATGCGCGCGGGACGGGACATCTCCCATCGGCACCAGCTTCGCCCCAGCCATGTGCACCGTTTCGAACTCCCAGGGCTCACGCACATCGAGCAGCGTGAACTCCTCGCCCTGATCGAGCTTCATCTTCACTTCTTCAGGAGTGATCTCGTAGTCCATGCTCTAGTCGCTGGCTCTATTTCCCTGTCCACTGTGGCGCACGATTCTCCATAAAAGCGCGTACACCTTCGCGTGTGTCCGCCGTCTTCATCAACTCCTCGAGATAAATCTTCTCAGCCCGCGCCAGGCCCTTGTCGAAATGGATCGCATCCCATGCGTAGATCGCTTTCTTGGTGACCGTCAACGCCGCAGGACTAAGCCTGAGCAGTTCCTGCACGGTTCGATCAACTGTCGAATCCAGTTCCTCGTCAGCGACGGCACGATTCGCCAGTCCGATCTCCGCCGCTTCGGCACCAGTGATCGTCCGTCCGGTCAGAATCAACTCGGAAGCCCGCTTCTGCCCGACCAGCGCGGCCAGTGCAGTGCACGCCACCGGCGGATAACAGCCTAGCTTGATCTCTGGAAATCCCCACTGCGCCGAAGCGACCGTGTATACAAGGTCACAAACCATCGCGACCTCGGCCCCACCCCCCAGGCAGTGCCCGCGCACGGCGGCGATGGTCACCTTCTTGCTCGCAACCAAAGACCGAATCACCCCGTGAAACTTGACCAGCATCGTCTCGACTTTGTCAGGAGTGTGGGCCGCCACATCGACGCCTGCTGAAAAGGCACTGCGCTCGCCGCTCAGTATGATGATTGAGACATCCGAACGAGCTTCGATCTCTGCGAGCGCCTGAGCCAACTCGTCCATCATCGGAATGTCGATAACGTTCAGCGCCGCATGGTTCAAGGTAAGTCGCGCCACCGGCGAGCGCAGGTCATAAGTAATACGTCCAAACGTCGTCGTAACAGTCGTAGCGGTCATTCGATCGCACTCGTTGTTCGCTGCCCGTTTTCAACTATAGATTGATGGCTGACTTCCTGACCTCGCCGATGCTGGCCAGCGGGTCGCGCGCTCCGGTTTTCTCCGCAATCCATTTCTTCTCAGTGCCGATGATCTCCAGCAGCAGCTTCTTGTCTTCCGCGGATGGCATGTAATCTTTTAGATGTTCTGCGTAGGCGCGATCATCCAGCGGTTCGCCCGTCTGCGCGTGGAACTTCTGTCCCGCCCAGCGACCGATCTCGCGATTGAATTTGATGTGCGGCGCGTACAGTTTCGGTTGCCCGGACTTCAAAGCGATATTGAATCGCTCAATCAATCCCGCGACCTCGTCGCGATAGAGGTTGCGGTTGTAATCGTTCAAATCGTCCAGGTCAGGGGCGTGCTCGTTCTTGGGCTCGTCATATCGTCCCTTGACACCCCACACGTAGGCCCAGTGCGCCGACGAAGAGTGGTCGGTGCCAAACAGATCGTAAGAACTTGAAATCCACTTATTGAGATACTTCTGGATCAGCCAACCAGGAATCACACCCGCTTCCACAATGCGCCGCAGGCCGTCGTTGCCCGTGCCCATGTGGAACGCCTCTTCGCGCAGCATATACGACATCGACCGTCCCAGCGGCGCAAAGGCCGAATACTTCAGCATCTGCAACTGAAATTTTCCGTCGCGATCGACGAAGTCGGTGTAGGTAAAGAAGTCCATCCAGTTGTCGACATCGACATTGAAAGCCCCCAGCAGCCGCTTGTTCTCGAAGGCGCGGCGCTCCAGCATTTTCTGCGCCTCGACCTTTCCCGAATAGCCGAAATGATCCACCAGCAGGGCGCACATCTGCCATCCGTGGCGCATCTCTTCAATCATGACGCGCGTGATGGCACGGCGATCCCAGTCAGTGGGAGCATTTTCCAGAAGATTGCGCTGCTGCTCGACGCTAGCGAACTCGGTGTCGCCCTGATAGACGATCATGTTCATCAGCGCGTCGCGCATTTGCTGTGTCGGCATCTGGCGCAGGTTCTCCCACTTCCGCCGCCCCTTGTACGACCCGAATTCGATTTCTTCGGTATCGATCGCGCCGTAGAGCGTGTCGAAATGG
This sequence comes from Verrucomicrobiia bacterium, assembly GCA_035484995.1. Taxonomy (GTDB): domain Bacteria; phylum Acidobacteriota; class Terriglobia; order Terriglobales; family Acidobacteriaceae; genus Sulfotelmatobacter. The sequence goes on from DATHOK010000027.1 coordinate 17,560, forward strand.
AAGGCCTCAATGTCCGCCGTGTTGACGCCAATGTCCTTGCGCCAATCGTTGAACATACCCTCCCAATCACTGAAGGTTCCGATCTTCGCTACTTTACCTGGCATGAATGCTTCCTCGCTGATTGCTTCCTTAGCTACTTCGCTTTGAAAACCGCAGGCCGCTTCTCCACGTAAGCAGCCAAACCTTCCTTCGCATCTTCGCTCTGGAACAGGATCTGCTGGTTCTCGCGTTCAACTGCCAACGCCGACTCCATAGGAATTTCCCATCCCGTCTGCACCGCGCGCTTGATTCGTCCCACGGCCTTGGCAGCTTTATTCGGCGGACAGAACTGTTTGGCGTACTCCATCATGTTTTCCATGAAACCGTCCCGCTCATAGATGTCGTTGATGATGCCAAGTTCCTGCGCCTCTTCAAACGAAAAGGTATTGCCCGTAACCATCAGCTCGATCGCTTTGCTCTTGCCCACCAGCCGCGAGAGCCGCTGCGTGCCACCGGTGCCGGGAAGCACGCCCAGATTCACTTCCGGCAATCCGATCTTGCCCGCGTCTTTGCGCGCGATCCGGATGTCGGCAGCCATCGCAATCTCAAGCCCCCCGCCCACGCAGTGGCCATTGATCGCCGCAATCACCAGCTTGGGCGTGTGCTCGAGCCGCAACAGCATTTCGTTGGCGTGCAAACAGAAGTAATACTTAAAAGTGGGATCGACGCTTGACAGCATCTTGATGTTCGCGCCCGCCGAAAAAAACTTGTCGCCCGCTCCGGTCAGCAAAATGACGTAGACGTCATTCTCCATGCGCGCGCGCAGGATCGCCTCATCGAGTTGCCGGTTCATCTCGTAGGTGTAGGTGTTGGCTGGCGGATCGCACATTTCGATCACCGCTACCCCGCCATCCGTGCGGTAGTTGACAAGCTGTTTGGTGGTTTCGCCGGCGGCCGGCTGCGTCGTGGTGGCCATGTCTATAACTCCTTATTTTCTTGTAGATCTCAGTTTAGTTTGCAGATCTATTATCTCTCTGTCATTCCAATAAGTCTTTGTCATCTCGAGCGTTCTTCTTGTCATTCCGATCGCTCTTGCCGTCGTTCCGAGCGAAGCGAGGAATCCTGGTTTTGCGGGAAGCAGCACCAATGCTGCCTCAGCGCCCATCTTTGCGTGCCTTGGTAGCTCCCATTACACCTCGCAGAAAGATCTTGCCCATCTCACTGGCGAGTTGTTCGGCGTCGGCATCAATCCGCGAGTTGTGCCAGGTATAAATCCAATTCATCATGCCGAACAGGCTCAGCACCGCGATGCGCGTGGAGAACTGCAACCCGCGAACGCGTTTCAATTCGTCCAGCAACCCCACGCAGATGCGATAGTACTCGCGTTTGATCGCCGCCACTTCCGAAGCGAACCCATTCTTCAGTGCCTCAGCCTCGTGCGTCAGCACTTTCATGCTCGCCGGATGGGCGAGGAAGTATTCCAGATGATTCAGGATGAGGACACGGATTTGCTGCTCCGGATCGCTGACGCCGTCTAGTCGCGATTTCAGCCGTTGCACGATGGTCGTGAACGTGTGTTTCTGGATGAGAAAGAGCAGCCGTTCCTTGGACTCGAAGTAGTAATAGAGCCCGGCCAACGACATGCCGCTGGCGCGCGAAAGGTCACGCATCGAAGCCCCCTCGTACCCCTTCTCGCAGAAGACCTCCGTAGCGTGGATGAGGATTTGCGCCATGCGCCGGTCAAAGCGTGTGACGGGAACAGGCGCGGCGCGATGCCGCGGCGCCGGAACTCGGGCTGTAGTCGAAGGGCTCGCCATGCACTGTATAATTCGAACGTTCGTTAGAATCAGTTTACGGGAAGCCCGATCTGGACGCAAGCTTCGATTCCATTTTGCGCGGCACGGAATTCACGGTTAGCGAAAAGTTCTAGCTGGGGCGGCTGGACCCAACTCGGGCGGCAGATATCTTGCCACAATTGATAGTGAAGCGGGCGGGCCTGAGGCGGAAATTGTGGTCTCAAATTTAATCGTTTCGCCGGGGCGCACATTATTAACCGCGATCGTGGCCTCGCCGATTCGCACCTTGTTCTTGTCGAACAAGTAGAGAGAGTAATTAGCGTTCGAAATTATCTTCGTCCAAAGATTTTCGGCCGTAGTCTCGGTCATGAAAGTGCGCTGGTTGCCGAGTCCGCCGATCTCTTTAAACTTCGAAAAGGTAAATCGGAGTATTGGTGTGCCAGTCTCGGGCCAGGCGATGGTCTGGAGTGGCTGCTCTTTTCCCTGGGCATCGGGAAGGAGCAAAGGCAGGAGAATCAGTATGCTGGCAAAAAGGGCACGCCGCAACATGGCTGTTTGTCTAACACAAACGTTCTATTGGATGCAACGCGTGATTCTGTTAGTTGCGAATGTCGGCGAGCAGGCTCTCAATTTCTTTCTTAGCTTCCCCAGTGAGCGGCAGCAGCGGCAGCCTTGCCGGCCCGCCGAAGTAGCCGTTGAAATCCATGCCATACTTCACGCCGGGAATGCCAAGGTCACCAACCACCCGTTGCGCGGCCAAAGCGATCCGCTCCTGCTTCAGCCGCGCCAAGTCGACGTCACCCTCTTTCCATGCAGCATAAATTTCGTAACACGACGTTGGCGCAAGACAGGCGAAGGCCAGAATCGCTCCCACCGCTCCGGCGTCGAGAGACGGATGCAACTTATGCGCCGCCCCCACCAGCACCTGGAATCCCGATTCCTTCTGGCGCGTCTTCATTTTGCCCACCACCGAGACTGCCGCGGAAGAAGGCTTCGCCGAAGACAGAGACGAAGACGCGCCCGTCAACACTCCGACCTGCACCAGTTCTCTGCCCTCGCCGCTCGAGCCCGCCGTCGCCGCCGCGAGCATACGCGGCGTCACAGCCTCAAACGTCTCAGTCACCGTGGCGATGCGCTGGATGTGCCGCGTCCCCTCCACCATCTTGCGCACTTTTTCCACGTCACCGCTCGATTCCTTGATCCCAATCAGGTTCGGATGCTCTGCCAGCTCGATCACCAGCTCGGCTGGAATGTCGTAGCCAGTCGCCTGCGGAAAGTTGTAAATGATGACTGGCAGCGGCGAGCGGTCGGCAACGGTGCGGTAAAACGCCAGGATGCTGGCCGCTTGCATCTGCTTCTTGTAGTAATGGGGCGTACGCACCATGGCAATGTCGTAGCCCAATCCAGCCGCGTACTCAGTGAGCTGCAAAGTCTCGATCGCCGACTCGACTCCGGTGCCTGCAACCAGCACCTTGTTTGGCGCAGCCGCCTCACGCGCGGATTTCAGTACATCGCGCCGCTCCTGATCGGAGAGCAGAATGGCTTCGCCTGTCGAGCCGAGCACAACAATGCCGGCGCAAGGCGTGCGCGAATAGCGTTCAACGTTGCTTTCGATTTTCTTGAAATACACATTGCCGTCGGGATAAAACGGCGTCGTTATGGGAGGGAAAATACCGTGAAGTAGCACCGGGAACCTCGCGCATCCATTATTACACGCGACCGAACCGCGATATCGGCTCTACCGGCTCTTTACCGCCCGCTCCGCGTGCAGCTGTTGCAGCGCCCGGATATTCACTTCGCCGCGCTGCAAGGCCGCAATTCCTTCCGCCGCCGCCCGCGCCGCCGAAAGAGTGGTAATGGTGGGAATGCGCGCCATGACCGCCGCGCGCCGGATCGCCTTCTCGTCGAACCACGGCTCCAGCCCGGTAGGAGTGTTGACGATGAGATGAATGCGCTGGCCCTTGATCAAATCCACCACGTTCGGGCGGCCTTCTTTTACTTTGTAGACTCGCTCCACTTTCATCCCGGCAGCCTCGATCACGTCGGCCGTGCCCGAAGTAGCGACCAACTTGAAGCCCATATCCACAAACTTGCGAGCGAGATCGGCAACGTTGCGCTTGTCATGCTCGGTAACGCTGAGGAACACCGTCCCCTGCGTTGGCAATTTCTGGCCCGCTGCCAACTGCGCCTTCGCAAACGCTTCTCCGAAACTGTCGCCCACGCCCATCACTTCGCCAGTCGATTTCATCTCCGGCCCCAGCACGGTGTCCACCCCCGGAAATTTGCTCCAAGGGAACACCGGCGACTTCACGTAGTAACAGCTTCCCGTGTCGAGATCGGCGCGCCGGTCGATATTATCAGGGAGGAATTCTCGCAGCTTGCGACCTGTCATCAGCCGGGCCGCAATCTTCGCAAGCGGAACGCCAGTGGCCTTCGAAACATATGGAACCGTGCGCGAGGCCCGCGGGTTCACCTCCAGTACGTAGACTTTCCCGCCGTCCGCACTGTTCCCCGACCCGCCGTTGCCGCGTGGGATGGCAAATTGAATATTCATTAGCCCAATTACCTTCAACGCCCGCGCCAGCTTGAAAGTGTAGTCGCGCATGCAATCCATCTGCGCCTGCGGAATATCCACCGCCGGCAACACACAGGAAGAATCACCGGAATGAATCCCGGCCTCCTCAATGTGCTGCATGATTCCCCCAATCACCACGTCTTCGCCGTCCGAGAGCGCGTCCACGTCCACCTCAACCGCATCTTCGAGAAAGTGATCAATCAGCACCGGACGATCATGCGAGTACTCAACCGCCTCTTTCATATACCGCACGACCGATTCTTCGTCGTAGGCGATCACCATGGCCCGCCCACCGAGCACATAGGAAGGCCGCACGACCACGGGATATCCAACCTGCTTCGCTCCCTCAAC
>DATHOK010000028.1:0-5496 GCA_035484995.1 Verrucomicrobiia bacterium
CGCCAATCCACTGTATGGAAAGCCCGCCGACGATATCGACGCAACCGTGCAGTACTACATGTCGCAAGGTGCGCCGACCGCAAAGTACACCATGGGCTTCCCGCTCTATGGTGCGGGTTGGGCCGGAGGTCTGACTTCAGCCAATGGCGGAATGTACCAGAACGCGACCGGAGTTACGGATCCGACTGGAGTCCTCACTCCAAACGGAACTTCTCCGGTTCCGAATGCCAATGGTGTGGGGAATTGCTCGACGGGTGATAACCAGTCCAGTCCAGCTGCGGGATGCGATTTCCTGTTGACGGACGGACTCGCAACCTACGGGACCATCGTAAACTTGCTGAACAACGGCTTCACACCCAGCTATGACTCCACTCGGTGCGCGGCCCGTATGTTCAACGCAACGACGTCTACCGCATTCAGCTACGACAATGCTGAGTCGGTGCAATGCAAAGTGAACTTCATCAAATCCAACGGCTTCGCCGGCGGCTACGTTTGGGCTATCAAAGACGATGACCCGAACGGAGACCTGACCAAAGCCATTGCGGGTGATCTCAATCCGTAGAGACCCACGCCAGGAATAACAACAAGGGCAGGCCGACTTAATAAGTTGGCCTGCCTTTCGTTTCTGCTCCGCGTTGTTTTTCGGCGATTGCCGATTATCGACCAGAATACCCTGCCTCAAAAATAGGGCATTGAAACTTCCGCTATATAGCTCTATACTCCGGCGGTTCGTACTTTACGGATTCTGGAGGCCTTTACCATGTCAACCCATTTCCTGCCCCGCCTGCTCCGAATGGCTTCATTTACTTTGTTAGCCCTCGTTGCATGCATTTCTCCCTCATTCGCACAAAACCGTGATCAAGGCAAGATTGTCGGAGGATACTTCGAAGAGTGGAGTATCTATTACGCTGGTTACAACATTGCGAACCTGCAACAGAATGGTGTGGCCGGTAAACTGACGCACCTCATCTACGCCTTCGGCGACGTGACGGCGAGCCCGGCGCCGGCCTGCGCCTTTGCCGATACCTGGGCCGACTATCAATCTCCATACCTGCCCAGCGTGAACGGTACGGCCTACCCAGGGCCGCTGTACGGAAATTTTGCAGCGATCCAACAACTTAAAGCGTTGCATCCTAAGCTAAAAGTGCTGATGTCTTTGGGAGGGGCGTCTGCTGCCAACACTGCGGCCTTCGTTACAGCCGCGAGCACCGCTTCCGGGCGACAGGCCCTTGCGGCATCCTGCATCGACTTGTTTGTCAACGGCAACATCGCCACGGGCATTACTGCGCCCGGCTTGTTTGACGGATTCAATATCGATTGGGAATTCCCCACCGCGACCGACACGCAGAACTTCACTGCCCTGCTGGCAGAGTTCCGCAGCCAACTGAACGCCCTGAGCAAAACCACCGGCAAGCAATATACCTTGTCGTTCGACGGGCCCGCGGGTTCGCAGAACTACGTCAACATCGATCTTCGCAAAGCCGCCGAGCAAGTCGATTTCATTACCATCGATGGCTACAACTATTCCGGCTCATGGGTCACGCAAACCAATGACGCATCTCCGCTATTCGATTCTCCCCAGGATCCGCTGTTTGGCCAGGATCTCGACATCAACGACACAGTAAACGCGTATCTCAAGGCTGGCGTGCCTCCGCGCAAATACACCATGGGTATGCCGCTCTACGGCGCCGGCTGGACGGGTGCGCCCAACATGAAGCACGGCTTGTACCAGAACTCAACCGGCCCATCTCCGGTGCTCTGGGCGAACGGAACAGGCTTGTGTCCGGACCTGAGCGGCAATACTGCTGGCTGCGACACTCTGCTGACTCCGGGACTTCTTACCTATTCGACGCTCTCCACACTCACGGCGAACGGCTATAACAATTACTTCGATCCGCGAAGAGTTGCCGTATCGCTCTTCGACCCAACCGGCGGGACCTTTTACACATACGACGATCCCTTCACGGTGTTTTTGAAGACGATCTATATAAACCTGAAGGTTCCGGGAGGCCTGGGCGGCGCTTACGTGTGGGCACTGAAAGACGATGATGCGAATGGAACAATGGTAAAAACCTTGGCCGCCGGCCTAGGCCGCTAGCTTGTAGCTCCTCGGTAAATAAAACGAAAAACTCGGGCAGGCTGGCTGAAAACTAGCCTGCCCTTTTGTGTTGATCGATTATTTGTTAGGGGCGTCGGGAACCGCGCTGACCAGGTCGCGTAAGGGCTTGATCACGGTGAAGCGAACCAGCGCCTGCGGTTTTTCGGCTTCGTCCAAGAGAGCCAATTGCTGAGCCTTCCAACCGGCAGCCGCGGGCAGTCCTGATGAAAGATGAGACACGGCGTCGAGACCTATGGCGCCCAGTACCGTGAGTTGCTGAACTCGCAGTTCCGCTCGCGCGAGGATGGGCGAGGCAGCCATCAAGCGCAGGATTCCTGGTTCTGCCGCGATCCAACCTTTGAAGTTGGCGGTAAGTTCGGTTTGTCTCTGCGATCGAGTTTCGGGATCCTGTAGGTAGGCGTTCACGAGCAGTTCGAAATTATGGCGCGACGGCGGATCAGGTGGAAGTGCGTCTATCAGTTGATTAAGTGGCGTGAGTTGATTCGGGTGCTGCAGGTGTGCCCGCTGGTCGAAGGTGACAGGCTCGAGCACGGATGCAAGGACAACGAGCGGGTCGATCTTTTCGGTCCCGGCTAGCAAGCGCAGGCTCGCTTTTTCCTGCGAGATGTGCGTCAGACCCAGAGTTTCAAGCCTCAGCGACTCAACGGCGAGGCGGCGGTACATGTCGTCTACATCGGATACAGAGCCTGGCGACCAAAAGCGCTCCGCGATGGCAGCGGCGCGAGGCCAGACGCGAGAGTCGAAGTCGCGCGACGTGGTCTGCTCGTCCCACATACACGCTTCTCCGCCGAGAATGCGCGCCTGCTCATCTGGGCTCAGACCGCTCGCCTGGGGCAGAGGATCCACCATGTAAACGGCAGCGGCGGTGCCCATAAGGTTCAGGTAATAGCCGGCGGAGAGAATGCTGCTGTACCCGTTTTTCGCTCCGGCGGCCAGCGAATCGAAGCCTCTCCAACTCTGAACCACAACGTCTTTGGGCAGATCGGGCGTAAGAATTTCATCCCAGCCGATCATGTGCTTGCCATGCTTTTCAAGAATTTTGAGCAGACGCAGGTTGAAGTAATTCTGCAGGGCGGCTGTGTCGTGGAGATTGTGTTCACGCATGAAGGTCTGGATGCGCGCATTGGTCTTCCACTCCACGCCGTTGTTCTCGTCCCCTCCGATGTGCATGAAGTGGTCGGGAAAGATCGCTGCCATCTCCGCGATAAATGTATCGAGAAACTTATACGTACTTTCGCGCGTAGGATCCATCACCGGATCGAAGACTCCGAATTCCCGCTCGATGTGAAAGGGACCGGGAGCACTCGCGAGATCGGGATAGCCGACAAACCATGCACTGCTGTGTCCGGGCATGTCGAACTCCGGCACAACACGGATGCCGCGCTCGCGCGCATACGCAACAATTTCGCGGGCCTGCTCCTGGGTATAGAAAAGTCCGTCAGAGCCTAGCCCAGTGAGATTGGGGAAAGCTCGACTCTCCATCCGGAAGCCCTGGTCTTCGCTCAGGTGCCAGTGGAAGACGTTGAGCTTAACGGCGGCCATTCCGTCGAGTGTCCGCTTGATAACCTCAACCGGCATGAAGTGGCGTCCACAGTCGATCATGAGGCCGCGCCAGCGAAAACGAGGAGTATCTTGAATCGAAACCGCGGGAAGGAAATAGCCCGTTGCATCTGCCTGTATTAGCTCTTGCAGAGTTTCGAGCCCGTGCATGGCCCCGACTACTGTAGCGGCGTGGAGGCGCACACCCGAGGGACTGACATCGAGAGAATACGACTCGTCTTCGTCGACCAACTGGATAATTTGTCCAGGCCCATCAACGCTCACAGCCAAGACTCCAGATGCGTTCGCGGTGAGAGATGTTGGAATTGAAATACCGGTTCGTGTCGCAATTCGCTCAAGGCTGCGCGCTATGGCGGCGTCGAGTCGCGCGTCCCTGTAATGGTCCGTGATGACCGCCAAGGAAGGTGAGAGGATGAGCCGGCCTCCCTGTGTGGAAAGATGCGACGGTTGCGGCATCAGAGTGTTGACGAACCCGGTGTTGACGGACTCGGGAGCCGGGCTTTGCGCAGGCTCTATCTGATCGGGCGCGCCCGCCGCTGCCGCAAGACTGGCGAGAATGATGGCAACTGCGAGATGCATCGTGGCCTCTTTTCGCGGGCCGCTGGCTGCAACACTTTAGCGGAATCGCCGGATGAACAGCGTGTGCCGTTCGGAGCGGTAGAAACCAACTACATAGATCGTAGCCTTGCCCTTGGTTGAATAGATAATCTGGCGAATGCGCAGCACGGAAGCTCCTCGGGGAACGCTGAGAAGTTCGGCAACGTCTGCGTCGGCTGATGTCGCATCCACTTCTTCGTCTGCGTATGCCAATTTCGTGGCATAGTCATGCTCGAGAATCGCAAACAGCGAACTCCGCCCCAGGGGGGCCGAGGCCAGTTCAGGAAATTCGGCCGCGGCCAAATAGCAGGTTTCTAGCGCGAATGGGTCTTCCCCGGTCAGCCGGAGACGTTGGATTCTCACCACTCGGCTGGCTGCTGGCAGCCCCAGCCTGGCCGCAACTTCGGGATCACCCTCAATCACTTTTGCCACTAAAACGCGCGAGCGCGGAGCCAAACCACGGCTCGACATTTGCTCGGTGTAGCTCATCAACTTGTTGAAATGGATCTTGGGCACGGCGACGAAAGTGCCTGCCCCGAGGCGGCGCTCGACGACGCCTTCGTGTTCCAGGCCGGCCAAGGCGTGGCGGGCTGTCATCAGGCTCACCTTATGGGTCTTGGCGAGTTCGCGCTCAGACGCCACAGCATCCCCCGGCCTGAGGCCAGCCGAAGCGATGCGGTTGCGGATCTCGCTCTGGATCTTTTTGTAGGCGGGAGTCCGATTGTGATGATTCCCAGACATAGTTTATTGCTTCCAGAATCTCTTGGATGGCTGGCCGCCGGCAAGTCCTCGATGCAAACTACTTCAGCGTCTTATGCTATATAGCTTATTGAGGGGTTGATGTAAAGCTGAATTCCTTGAGGATGGCTTTTGACGACCCTTCACGCGGGGATCGAATCAGGATTGGGCCTCAAACGGCGCACCCGTGCGGCAGATCAAAATGTGCGGCAACACCAAATGTGCCAAAAACGGGTAATTCATGCGCACTTGACGCAGTGATTTCCCGATTTGGGACTTGCTCTGGAGCTACTGCCTTTCCCGTTGTGGGGTTCTCCCCAGTCAAGGGGACGGATTCCTGAAGGCCGAGTCGAGCACTTTTTTCCTACTATTGCTTTTTTTTCTTGACTATCGGACCTCGCGTGCTATATAGCATAGTTCGTTTGTATTAGAGGCCATTTTGTAACCCGGTTGGCGAAGTGTTTTCAGGAGGCGCTCCGATG
>DATHOK010000029.1:0-17324 GCA_035484995.1 Verrucomicrobiia bacterium
AAACTCCAACCCCCGATGGTCGTCGATGCCGACGGCCTGAATGCGTTTGAGGGCCGCGCGGCGAAATTGAGTGGCGAGGGTCGGACGCTGGTGATCACTCCACATCCGGGAGAAATGGCGCGGCTGGCGGGATGCACCATCGCCGATGTGCAGAAAGATCGATTGGGAACGGCGCGGAAGTTTGCGCGGGAACATGAACTGATCGTCGTGCTCAAGGGGCATCGCACGCTGGTGGTGCGGCCCGACGGCGAAGCCTGGGTGAATATGACGGGCAACGCGGGCATGGCTACCGGGGGCACGGGAGACATCTTGACGGGCATGGTCGCGGGAATGATCGCACAGCATCCGACGGATGCCTTTGCGGCAGTGCTGGCGGCTGTGCATCTGCATGGGCTTGCCGGTGACGTGATGCGTGAGCGGGTCGGGGAGCACTCACTGGTCGCAACTGACCTTCTGCAGGGACTTCCCGAGGCGTTTCGACGCACGCAGAACGCTGCGCTGGAGAAGCTCGCAAGCTGGTGAGCTCTCGCGAAAATGCACTGTCCTTCGGGACATTAACTCTTTATTAACTACCCTGCATCTTCATGACAGTGCGCGTGTTGCACCTTGGAACTCCCCGTGCAGCGCGGGAATCCGGCCACTCTGCTTCCGTAACCTGTTACCCGTCCTGGGAGCGTGCCATAGTGCATATATCTTATGACCCACTTCCCCCAACCGCACCCTTCGCGGCGCGCGGCCCGGGTCCAGCTCGGGGCTTCGGTCCTGGCTGCGATTCGTTTCGAAGACGGCCGGCACGCAAACGCTAAACTTCAAACTATTTCGGCGACAGGCGGATTGCTGCGACTGCCGCGTCCGTTTGCAGAGGGCGATTTCGTCGAAGTTGCGTTTCAAACGCAATCCGGCCCGGTGCGCGCCATGGCCGAGATACTCAGTCCCATGGGGAAAACGAAGGATGGAGTGCTGCAGCCGTTCCGTTTTGTCGCGCTCGAAGATGACGATAACCGCCGGCTGCGCACGTCTCTCGATCACGTGACGGACCGGAGCCTGCTCGGCCTGAAGTCGTCGGCTTTCAATGGGCCGAGGACGATCTAGAAGGCGCTGTACGTGTTGTGTGACGCAAGCACGCGGCCACAGGGGCTGAAGCCCGCGTCATTTATGGCCTTGACGCGGCGCTGAAGCGCCGCTCTTCCACGTTACTGCATGCTTTGGTGAGTTTTTCCGCCGGGTGTCAGGTTCCGCAGAGCTCTCGCTATACTGTTCACGATGACGAGAGAGATAACCACACACTCAGCCGAGGAAACGATTGCCTTCGGACGGACCCTGACGGAACTGCTGACTCCGCCCAAGCTGGTTCTGCTGCGCGGTGATCTTGGAGCGGGCAAAACCACGCTGGTCAAGGGAATTGCCGCTGGCTTCGGAGCGGCGGAAGAAGAGGACGTCACCAGTCCTACTTTCACGCTGGTGCATGAGTATCGCGGGCCGCAGGCCAACCTTTATCACATTGATCTTTATCGCGTGGATACTCCTCGTGAACTGGAGACGCTTGGGCTGGATGATCTGCGCACCGAGGGAAGCGTTTTGCTGATTGAGTGGGGAGAGAAGTTTGCGCGGCTGGTGGGGGAGCGGAATTTCGAAATTTCATTGGAGCGGGATGGAGAGAACGGGCGGCGGATTCGGGTAATAAAGTAGCCTGACGTGCAGGAACAGAAAGGCTGCCACGATCAGAGCCTGTCGGGATAGAGGCCATACCTTTCCCCAAATTCAGCCCTAAGAGTGTGGACGTACCATTCGTCAAGGGAAGGAAAAGAATCCTCGACTACGTGATTGCTTGTCAGAGTCACAAACTCCTGATCGTGCAGGCGGACGGCGGAAAGGAATGCGCCATCCGTGAATATATAGAGTCCATAAGGATTGCCCGCCGCGGCGTGCCGGGCGTTCAGCGATTCGATGTCATCGCAGACGAAGCCGCGCTTGGCGCTGAAGGAACTGTCGGTCGATAAATCGTTTCCTCGAAAACATCCCCACCGCCTGTTATTTCCCACAATTCGATGAGGTCGGCGGGCAACACAAGCCGCTCCCGTTGCAACCAGTCATCGAGTTCGGGCCTTGGAATCGCGCCAAACCATTGGAACGGCTTAGGACACCGCGCCGCATCTTGGAGAAGAATAAGCATCTAGCATCTCGTACATCGGAGGAAAGCAGATAGTCTAGGCCCCCTTTGAAGGCAAAACCTTGAACACAGGGAACACTGAGGCTCACAGGGTAGAACACTCTGGTTTCAAAATCCCATGATGTTGTAGCCGCAATCGACGTAAATCACTTCGCCAGTGATGCCGCTGCTGGCGTTGGAGGCGAGGAAGACTCCGGTCGAGCCGACTTCGGCAATATCGACGTTGCGGCCGAGCGGGGCGTGTTCGGCGTGGGCCTTGAGCATGTCGCCGAAGCCTGAGATGCCGCGCGCGGCCAGGGTTTTCACCGGTCCGGCGGAGATGGCGTTTACTCGGATTTTCTTCTTCCCCAGATCGTAGGCAAGATAACGCACCGAACATTCCAGACCAGCCTTGGCTACAGCCATTACGTTGTAGCGGGGCACGACCTTCTCCGAGGCGTAATAGGTCATCGTAAGAATGGAGCCGCCGTCTTCCATGAGCGGCGCGGCGGCGCGTGCAACCGCGATCAGCGAATACACGCTGACATCGAGTGCAATGCGGAAGCCTTCGCGCGTGGTATTTACAAACTCTCCCTTAAGTTCGTCCGCGGGAGCGTAGGCGACCGAATGCACCAGCGTGTGCAGCTTGCCGTAACGCTCTTTGAGTGTGGCGAAGAGGCGATCGATTTCTTCGTCTTTGCTGACGTCGCACATGTACGCTTCTGCTCCAGGCAAAGAGAGAATCAGGTCTTTTGCTTCCTGCTCCAGGCGCTCGTTCTGGTAGGTGATAGCGAGCTTCATGCCGGCGGCGTGCAGGCCCTGGGCGATGGACCAGGCAATCGAGCGCTTGTTGGCAACTCCGAAGACGACGCCGTTACGGCCTTGCAGGTCAGCGGACATGAGTGCTCCTTGGAATGGGAAAGAATAACAGCGGAAGGCTTGGATTTACCACAGGGCGGCCGTTCAGCGTCGCGTCCCTGGCTGACGCTCCACGATCGTGCCGGCGGAGATCCCTCCGCGCGCGAAGCGGGACGCGCGCTGTCGGGATGACATCGCGATGGTGCATCTGCATCGTGGGGTGATTTGACTCTATTTCGTTAGTCCGACTTCCTCGACAGCGGCGGTTGTACCCACGGGCCAACTTGCCGCCACAAACGCCAGCCCATAAACGCAGGCCAGGATGGCGAAGGCCGCAACCAGGCTTACCTTGTGCGCGACTGCGCCTACGGCGACGGCAAGCACCAACTGCAGGAACGTCCCGAAAAAGTAGAAAGCGTTTTGCACGCGTCCCATCAGATGTTGCGGGACCATCTCCATCAAGCTGGTGTTCATGGCGATGCCGCCGATGCCGCGGGCCGATCCCATCACTGCATACAGCAGAATGGCGGCGACCAGACAGTGCGAGACGGGAGCGCAAACCACGCAGGCAGCGATGATCGCCATGGAAAACGCCACCGATCGGCGACCGCCGAGACTTGCGATGATGGCCGGCGCATATAAGGCGCTCAGAAATGCGCCTGTACCCCATCCGGCGTTCAGCCACCCGTAGCCGACGGCGCCGGCGTGGAAAACGCGCTCGCTCAGCGAGGGAGTGACGACCACTCCAGTGATCATGGCACCGAGAAATAATGCCCAACTGATGCCGAGCAGCACGACGGCACGATGATCGCGGAGAAAGTGCAGGCCTTCGCGCATCTCGCGCCAGAACCGCTGGAACTGGCTTTCGGCGGCGAGAATGTCGGCGCGCAACTCCTCGGGGCGCAACACAACGTGGCGTCCCTTGCGCACGCCGAGATAGCAGAGGAACGAGACCACATAAGTGGAAACGTCGATCAGCAGCACGCCGCCGAGGCCGATGTGGTTGTACATGAAGCCGACGATAGAGCCGGCGATGAGCCATCCGCCCTGGATCCCAGCCAAGAGAAAAGTATTTGACTGGACGAATTGGCCTTCGGGCGTGAGTTCCTGGATCAGGGCCGTGATGGTTGGCCAGAACATCCAGAAGCCAGCAGCGACCAGGGTGTTCATCAAATAGAGTTGCCAGAGTTGCACACGATGCCGAAACGCGAGAATCGCCACGGTTACGATGATCACGGCACGCAGGGCATCGAGCCACATGACCAGGCGGCGGCGATCTTCGCGGTCGATGAGGACTCCGGTGAAGGGAAGCATGAGCATGGCGGGGACGGTCTGCAGCACAGCGAAGGTGCCGAGCGCCATTTCCGAATGCGTAGCTTCGAGGATGTACCAGGCCACGGCGGCGGAATTCATCCCGCTGCCCAACATGGAGATCACGTTGGCGGCAAAAACAAAACGCAGCGGACGCTGGTCGAAGATCGAGCGCATTCCTTTAATTTAACTCAGAGGCAGTGGTCAGTGACCAGGGGCCAGTGGCCAGCAAATTCTTTTCTGGCACGACACCCTCTTAATTGACCACTGACCACTGGACACTGGCCACTGTTCTTTCTTGCTTCCGCACGCGTTCGGCGCTAGGATTCGCCTGCTGTTTTGAATGGAGATCGGTTCTCGCTCACGCTGAGGTGGCCTATGAAACGCTACGCCGGGTCTCTGGTGGCAGTCGTTACCTTCTGCTTTTTCTTTGTGCTGGCGCGCGCCAACGCGCAGGCTGACAGGATCGTGATTCCCGCCGGCACCCCAGAGGACCACGATCTGCAGTCCATTACGAATGAGCAGGATGCCGCGAAGAAGCTCGCCATGTACCAGGACTTCGTGCAGAAGTACTCATCGAATCCAGCAGCGTTGGCTTATGGGGACTGGCAGATATCGCAGGCTTACCAGGCCACCGGCGATTTGAATAAGGCGCTTGACTATGGGGACAAGGCGCTGACTGGCGCTCCCCGGAATCTCGACATCCTGGTCTCGCAGGCCAACATCGCGCAGCAGGCGAAAGACGGTACAAAGTTAGTCGACTATGCCGCAAGGGGCGGGACGGTGTGCAACGCCATCGGCAAGCAGCCCAAGCCGGATGGCATGAGCGACGACGATTTCAGCAGGCAGGTGGCGGAAGAGAAGAGCGCGGCCAAGAACAACTGCGATTTTCTTGAATCGGCAGGTTTCAATGCGATTGCCAGCGAGAATGACGCGAAAGCCCGGATGGCTGACATCGAAAAGTACTCCGCTGCGTTTCCCGATTCGAAGTTTCAAGATCAAGTTTCGAACTACGCGATGTATACGCTGGGACCGGGACAGTTAAACGATCAGGCGCGGTTGGTCGCGTACGGAGAAAAAACGCTGGCGGCGAATCCAAACTCGCTGCCTGCTTTGTTGCTATTGGCCGGGTCTTACGTCGACGACCCCAGGCCTGGCAGCGTTGCCAAGGCTGTGACCTACTCGCAGAAGGCGATTGCAGTTGCCAAGGGAGATGATCCGGATGCCGATAAGTCGCGCAAACTATCGGCGGGGGTTGCTCATTCGGTTCTGGGATACGCCTATATCAAGCAGGACAAGACGACAGCGGCCATCCCCGAACTGAAGTCAGCCGCAGGACTGCTCAAAGGAACGGACGATCAGCAATACTCCATCGCGCTCTATCGCCTGGGTTTTGCCTACGCGAAGCTGAACCGCGTGAGCGAGGCTCGCGATGTCCTGATGGAGGCGGTGAAGATTTCCGGTCCGGTGCAGGCCATGTCACAGGATTTGCTGAACAAGGTGAATGCGGCGCGGGCGAAAGGGAAGTGAGGGGAATTTTCGCCAGCTGTCGATAGGAAGGCGACCTGAGGGAAGCGTCGAGGTTTTCTTAGCAGGCTACGGAATCCGCTGTATTGCCCAAAACAATTGCATCGCCTAGCATACCGATTAGAAAATTGGATTGGCGGTCATGGGTTAGCGTCAGTTAGACATTCGGACCCTCACGACCGCAGTCTTGGTGCTCGAAACAAACGCGAGTCTACATTCTTTCCATCTTCAGTCATTTAGAGGCGGAGTTCGTTGAAAATGTTAAACTCCCCGGATCAAGTATCTTCTTTCCCCATGAAACTGCGCGACGATTGGGAACCCCGGCGTTATGAGCAACGATTGCAGGCGCTTCGCTGGGAACGGAAGGCCGAGGCGAAGCAGACAGAACGGTTGAGCGCGGTACTCGCGAAGAAAGTACGTTCCATCAAATCCAAGGCAGTGGCCGCCAGGGTCGCTTAATTATTCCTTGCCTCCCAAGTGGATTCGCTGTTTGCGCCTCCGCAGCGTTCGGCGGCGGGCATCCAACTTTTCAACAAGCTGATCTGCGAGCTGGGACAGCCGCCGCGGGTCGGGTTCATCAGCTAGCAACTTGCAGAGCCTTCGCCATTCTTCTTTTTTTTTCTTAATTGTCATGCAAGATCTAAGGCAACCACATTGCCAAATCAAAAAGGGAGAAGCCCGCACCGGACATTGCCTCCAAATCGATCACATGGCAAGACTTATGCTGGCACCCTGAGAGAGCAAGAGTGCAGGCAGTACGAAGATATTGCACGAAAGCATAAAGCATCTGAGAGCTGAAGAGTTATTTCGACGGAACCCCAACCTTTGCGGCGTCTCGATGCCAGGATCGGGGATTTACTGTATCGAACAGCATAATCAACTCCGGCTATAATCTCCCGTGCCTTCTTCAAGCGATTCCCGCATTGAAGAGCTTTGCTCACGGATCAAAGTCCTCTGTCGTGAGCCGTTTTCTCGCTCAAGCGAATTGGAGCTTAGAAGGCTTGCTCGACAACTGCGCGTTGCCATCGGTCAGCACGTGGCCACGGCGAAATCTTCCCTGAGCGCAAAGCAGGCAGCCATCGTCCGGCGCGATCCAGGCAATGAGTAGTCCTTGCTGATGTTTTCCCAGCTCATCTTGGGCAGACGATCGCTATCGCAAACGGCGATTTCAGCAACTGACGGTCGCTGTGGGTCCGTTCAGGGTTTCACCAGCTCGACAGAAAGTAAGTGCGCTTTCACGGCCAGATTGTGGCCGCCCTCCAGGTCTCCGGTGGCGACGGCCGCTTTTGACTGTGCCATGAACTCACGGATCTGGTTCACCATTTCCCGTTGGCTTGAGTTGAGCTGGAGTTCGGCGGCTTTCTTCAGATTCTCTTCGGTTGCGGCCCTGAGCTGGTCGGTCGAGGATTTGTCCGAGGCCTGTTCCGCAGCTGTGCCCCCCGTGAGTTGGACCTTCGGCTCGGTTGAGCCTCCGTTGCGCACGACTTTCTTGGGCGGCGGACAAGGTTTCAAGGCCCCCGCGTTTGCATTTTTTGCATCAGGATCGGATGATCCGGTTGTGGTGGATCCTGTGGTGGCCGATCCAGGTGTGGCCAATCCAGGTGTGGCTGATCCCGCGCCCGTTGAGTTCGCCGGATCGGCGGGGTTTCCGACCGCGGTGTTCAGTGAAGTCGGGGCATTCGAGCAATTGGGCGGAATTGTTTTCTTACGGTGGGGGCGAGCGGGAGTCGGCTTGGCTTGAGCGGGAGAGTTCGCGGGAGGGTTCGGCGCCTGCGCTGGCTGGGCGTTTTGTGATGGCGGCGTCTGCGCTTGGGATGAGGAGTTACTCTGGTTCTGAGATGAGTCCGACGAGGCCGTCGCGGGCGGCTGTGCCGCGGCCTGCGGCACAGATCCGCGCAGCGCTGGCGGTAACCAAGCCGCGTTCCGCAGACATAATCCGAGGATTAAGGCCAGAATCATATTCGATCCGAACTGGTGAAGTGGGCGGCAGTCTCTTGCTCTGGGCGCAGACTCGATGTAGCCAGAGGCAGGCGAAAGCGGAACGTCGTCCCCACACCTTCCGTCGATTCAAATTCCACCGATCCGTAATGCCACTGCAGAATCTGATAAGTCTGGGCCAGGCCGATGCCGTTGCCGTCTTTCTTGGTGGTGAAGTAAAGCTCGAAAATCTTATCCTGGACATCCTGAGCAATGCCCATGCCTCGATCGCAGATTTCGGCGATGGCGGCATGGTCGTCACGACGCGCCGACATCGTGAGCTCGCCCCCGCGAGGCATGGCCTGGATGCCATTCAGCACCACGTTGAGCAGGGCTTGCTTCATAAAGTCGAGGTCGGCCTTGATGGAGAGCGGCTCCCCCGGCATTTCGCGCCGGATGGTGATGCCATGCTGCTCCGCGTCGGGAGTGGCGAGCAGCGCGACCTCTTCGAGGACGCGGCGGAAATCCACCTCCACCAGATGCAGTTCGCGAGCCCGCATGAAGTCGACGAGGGTTTGCACCACGCGGTCGAGGCGGTGAATTTCGCTTCCGATAATATCCATGTGACGGCGGGTATCGGGATCGAGTTGCACCAGCTTGTTCTGCAGCAGTTGCAAATGCAGCACGATGGCATTGATGGGATTCTTCACTTCATGGGCAACGCCGCCGGTCACACGTCCGCTGGCTGAGAGACGGCGGGACATCTCGATCTCGTCTCCGATTCGGCGCACCGATTCGGCGTCGCGCATGATCAGTAGAGCGCCGATCTGCGTGTTCTTCTCCTGAACAAAATCGAGAGACACCTGCACGCGCCGGCCGGCAGGAGCGACAAACTCGCGCTGCGAGAGCACGCCCCTATGTTCGAAAGCGTCGAGTACCATAATTCCGAACGGCGTGTCTCGAGTAAAGACTTCCTTTACCGTTCTACCCAGCAGTTCTCCTCGAGGCCTGCCGAGGAAGCGCTCCACCGGTGCGCTTACCAGCACCACGCGGGAGTCTCGCGCGAACAGCATCAAGCCATCCTGCAACTTCGACATGAGTTGGTCCACGTTGTCTTTGAGGGCAGAAAAAATCTCCCGGCTGTCGCGCATCTGCCGGCCCAGGTTGGCGATCTTCAGGGTGACCAGGCCGAATTCATCGTGTTCCGACTCTTTTCCTGACAGTTCCTCGGTTGCCCCCGAACTGACGCTGTCCAGGTTGCGGCTGATCTCCTTGAGCGGCCCGAGAGCCAGATTCGACAGAAGCGCCGCCAGCAAGAAGGAAACGAAGATAAACGTGATGGAAAAATAGACAGCGCGCAGCAAGCGGGGCTCGATCTCACTTCTGAGAAAGACGGTGGAAACGCCGATGTGGATCGTGCCAAAAGGCATTCCATTCAGTAGTAGAGGAGAACTCACGTCGTAGACCGTCGCCGGACCGTACGCGATGCGGAGTTGGCGGCGGAAGCGAGCCGTCTTGACCCGATTAAAATCCGGACGTCGCAAAGCGGGTTTGCCCACGAGTTGAGGAGTGGTGTGGAGTAGGACCTTGCCGTTCACGTCTACGATAGAAGCATCGAAGACGTAGGGCCAAAGGGCGATATCGGATTGAAGATCGTTCAGAATGTTCGTATCCATCGGCAAGTACTCGGCGAGGGCTCGCCGCACCGCTTCAGGATTGTTGGTATCCACGCGAGTGCTACTCAAATCCGGCACGTCATTGGAGGCCAGATATTGCAGTTGCTTGGTGAGGTGCTCGGCGCCATCGGAGGCGCCGGTAATTTGCTGGCTCAGAGTCTCCGAGACGTAAAGATATGAGAATGCAGTCACCATCACGGTCACCATGAAGGTGATGCCGAGCACGATGATGGTTTTGCGTCGCATGGAAATCAGTGGCCAGTGATCAGTGATCAGTGATCAGTGATCAGTGGCCAGTTAAGTGCGCTTTACGGGCGAAATAGTGGAAGGTTTTCCACTGACCACTGGACACTGACCACTGATCACTGCGTTTCCTCAGAGGCCGCATCCGGGGCGCTGCCGCCGTACTCCTTCAACTTATTATGCAGCGTTTTCAGGCTGATGCCGAGAATTTCCGCAGCCTTCGTCTTGTTATTACTGGTGGATTCCAGGGTCTTAAGGATGAGCATCTTTTCCGCCTCACCGACGGTCGTGCCCACACCCAAACGTACCGCGTCCGGATCATTCGCCGCAGGGCGCAAGGGCGCGTGTCCGAATCCCGGAGGCAGGTGTTTGGTTTCGATCATGCCGCTGTCGCAGACGATTACCGCGCGTTCAATGGTATTGCGCAGTTCGCGGACGTTTCCGGGCCAGGAATAATTGTTGAACTGATTCAGCACCGCCTCGCTCACCGCGGCAACCTTGCGGGAGTGTTTCGCGCCCATTTCCGACAGAAGGAGTTGCACCAGATCAGAAATATCTTCTTTGTGTTCACGCAGGGGAGGCATGTGGATGTTGAAAACGTTGAGCCGGTAATAGAGATCGCTGCGCAGCTCTCCGCTCGCGACGGCCTCGTCCGGAACTTTATTCGTAGCAGCCAGCACTCGCACATCGACCGCTGTTTCTACTTTGCTGCCCAGCCGGCGCAGCTTGTGGTCCTCAAGGACGCGCAGAAGCTTGGCCTGAGTTCCCACGGGCATTTCACCGATTTCGTCGAGCAGGATCGTGCCTCCTTCGGCGAGCTCAAAACAGCCGGTGCGGCGCTCCAGCGCTCCCGTGAAAGCGCCTTTTTCGTGGCCAAAGATCTCGCTTTCGATCAGGGTTTCAGGAATGGCCGCGCAATTAATGGCCACAAAGGGCCGCTCGCGGCGCGGGCTCAGTTGATGGATGGTGCGGGCCACTAATTCCTTGCCGGTGCCGCTGGCCCCCGTAATCAGCACCGATGCGGTGCTGGGCGCAACCAGCTCGATGAGCCGGAAAATCTCCTGCATCTTGCGCGATGCCCCGCGGAGCGTACCCAGCGAGCCGGAGTCCCTCAGCTTGCGGCGGGCGCTCTCCAGTTCCGCGCGCGTGCCCACCAGCACGGACGCGTTTTGCAGCATGGTGCGCAGGCGGTTGGTGTCGATGGGTTTGGTAATGTAGTCATACGCGCCCATCCGCATGGCCTGCACCGCACTATCGATCGTGCCCTGTGCCGTTACCACAATCACCGCCATGGCCTGAGATTGCTCCCCCAGTTGCTCCAGCAGTTCGATGCCGCCCATGCGCGGCATCTTCAGATCTGTGATCACAATGGAAGGCACCCATTGCGCGGCCTTTTCCAGGCCGTCCACGCCGTCGCGGGCAGTTTCGGCCCGATATCCCCAAGAGGAAACTAACTCGGCCAGGCCCGTGCGTTCGTTTTCTTCGTCTTCAACAATCAGTACTTTTTCGTGGCTCATTCCTATGGTTGTGCCCGCTTCTTCAAGGTCGTGCTTTCTCGCGGCCTCATCGGCGGCGAGACTACAACCATACGCGGCTAGCTTCCTGCGGGGCAAGGTCTGGAGGCCGGGTCCGCGGGCCGCTTATGGGCAATCCAACGCTCGGATCAAGATTCCGACAAGGTCATGTCAATTTGAGACCGGGATCCCACCGAGGAGAAAACTACAGCCACGGTTGACTGAAGAAGCAATTCTTGAAAATCGCTCTTTCTCTTTAAGATTGCAGTGCGTTAGAATTACCCGTTTCCCGGCTGAGGTCTTTCAAGCTGTTGATCATGCATTGTCTTTCGGCGCAGCCTGCGTGCCAAAGCGCGTGCAAGCCCGTGCGCAAATCATTGGAGGTTGGAATGTCAGTTTGTACTTGCTTAACCAGGAGCCGCGCCGTCGCGGGCCTGTTCGCGGTTCTTGCGGTGTCACTCATCTCGATTCCTGCGCTCGCACAAAGCGACTCGAATCCGAAATATGACGTGTTTGTGGGATATCAGTGGTTGCATCCAGGTGGGACAGTTCCTGCGAGCAACAGTGATCCCTCAAATCCCACTGGCTTTCAAGTGCCGGATATGGCCAAGGGACTTGGTGGGGCTTTCACTTACAATTTCGATCCGCATTGGGGCGCGGAGGCCGACCTCGGCCACAACTGGGGAAACAGCAACTACGAGACCACGTATTCGATTGGGCCGCGCTTTATATGGCGCACCAATGAAGCCAACTACTTCTTGCATTCTCTGGTAAGTCTGAATCGAGTGAGCATCAGTGGGCTCAACGCCAACAATGGAATCGGAGCCATCCTCGGTGGAGGAATGGACCTGCCTATCAGCAAGAAATTGGCTTTTCGCCTGTTTGAAGCGGATTACGTCTGGGGCCGGCACAATTATTCCGATTTCGCCAACTCGGATTTCTCCGAGCTGCGGCGTCCGTCGTTTGAAGGCGTCCGCCTGCGCACCGGGCTTGTTTTCAGTTGGGGTGGCGCGCCTGCGTTAGCTCCTGCCGCCAGTTGTTCGGTGCAGCCGGGTGAAGTGCTGGTTGGCGAGCCTATTACCGCCACTGTCGCCATCAGTAACTTCAACCCCAAGCATACCGTCACCTATGCCTGGAGCGGCAACGGAGGTCAAGTTACCGGGAAAGATACAACCGCGCAGATCGACACGACCAACGCAGCTCCCGGCAGTTACACGGTGACCGCCCACGTGACCGACGCCAAAGAGAAGAACAACAATGTGGCCAGCTGCTCGGCGAACTTCACGGTGAAGCCGCTGCCGCCGAAGAACCCGCCCTCTATATCCATTTCTGCCACCCCGACCAGCCTGCAGGCTGGTGGAACCGTAAACTTGTCGGCCAACTGCACCAGCCCGGATGGTGTTGCAGTCTCAGTAGCCAGCTGGACCGCCAGCGGCGGAACCGTTTCCGGCAGCGGCAGCTCAGCTACGCTGAACACCACTGGAGCGTCGCCGGGTTCAATCACAGCCGGCGCTACCTGCACGGATACGCGCGGTCTGACGGCTCAAGCCTCAACCGAAGTAATGATCGAGAACCCGCCACCGCCGCCGGTTAATCCAGAGATCGTACGGCTGGAAGCGCGGCTCTCGTTGCACAGCGTTTACTTCGTAACCGATTATCCTAAGATCGCGAATCCCAGGGGCGGTCTGCTACCGAGTCAGCAAAAGACGCTGATCTCGCTGGCGACCGACTTCAAACAATACCTTGGAAGCAAACCGGATGCGCACTTGATTCTCGGAGGCCACGCGGATCATCGCGGCTCCGTTGAATATAACCAGGCGCTCTCCGAGCGTCGAGTTAACCGCGTCAAGAGCTTCCTGGTCGAGCAGGGCGTGCCCGAAGCCAACATCGATATCAAGGCGTATGGCAAGGACGACAACCTGACCACTGAGCAAGTGACGACTGAGGTCAACAATAACCCTGACCTGAGTCCGGAAGAGCGGCAAAGGATTCTCAGGAACATTGTAACGATCAGAATGGCGAGCAATCGCCGCGTTGACGTTACTTTGAGCACGACGGGGCAAACCTCTGTTCGCCAATTCCCCTTCAACACGACGGATGCCTTGACGCTGATTGGCGGCAGAGAATCCGAGGTCAAAAAGAAACCTGTGCCGAAGAAGCGGACCGGGAAGCCGAGCACTCAGAAGCCGTAACGGCGTCTGTTTCAGGCTTTGAAAACCTTCGCGGAGGACGCCAGCGTCCTCCGCGATTTCTTTTGTCTTGGAATCCGAACCGGGCCCGTCGCCTCCGTGAATCTCCGTAGGCGACCGGGCAACTTCTACACGGATGGGCCCGGATCGTCTTCTTATGTGCTTGATTCGATGAACCCTGATCTGGTACTTCATTTGCCACTATTGCAGACCAGAAAGCCGCGCGACCATGGATGGGATGACAAAACTCCGACGGGCTCTCCGGTCCCGCTCTGCCTTGGGGATGTTTTGTCTTGCCCTGAGCCTGAGCCAAGGCTGTGCCAGGTCGGAGCCCTCGAATCCGGCGAACGCCGATTCGGTCGAGGCACAAAGACTTCCATTCCACCCAGATACTGATCCAGTTCCGGTTAGCGACGGCGCAAGACCCGCACCTGCCCCCGTTCCGAAGCTGGGCCTGCCTTTTCGGGCAGGATCGCACTCGCGCATCCTGCCCTCCGGAACCCTTCTAACCGTGCAATTGGAAGACTCGCTTTCGACCCCCAACGTTCATGCCGGTGACGGCTTCATCGCATCCGTCGCCGCTTCCCTTACCGTAGACGGCGACACTCTCATTGAACGTGGCACAACCGTGACGGGACGGGTTGAGTCCGCGCAATCCCAAACCGACCGGCCGGGCCTGGTTCCCGGTTCCGGCTACTTCCGGTTGACTTTAAATGGGATCACGATTGATGGCAGGCAACTTGTGCTTCAGACCTCCAGCCTGTATGCAAGGGGACAATCGCCGACCAATCGGTCCTCCGGGACCCCTTCGGATCTCCACTCAGACGGTGTGCACGTCCAAAAGGGACGTCGGCTTACGTTTCGCCTGACAGCTCCGCTCACCGTGAACGATCCAAAGTCGATGGCCAGCGATCAATCCCCCAGCGCGCCTCCCGAATAAACTGGTGCAATTCTTTCGTTTGCAGCCTGATTCAAGCGATTTTCAATGCTTATTATTTCCCCTATGTAGCAGAAAACAAGCTTTTTGCCGAGTTTTCCACAGGCTTTTCCTGATTTGAGTGACGTCTGCCCTTCGCAGCGTCAGATTCGTCCTCCTATATTGAGATCGATTAGTGGGACGGTTTGCCACACCGACGTTCCCGATTCGGGAGCACCGAGGTATCAAGGAGCCCATCGTGGGGTTTCTTTCGGGAACCGTCCCGCGCCAAAGTAATTGCATGAACACCGCAACCCCATTTCCGTGGTCGGACCTCGCCGCCGGAGACAACGCCGACAGTCCGAGTGAGGAAACCCACATCCAGGCTCAGAGATGGGAGGCGGTCGGCCGCCTGGCTGGCGGTGTGGTGCATGACTTCAACAACGTGCTCACCGGCGTCATGCTCTACTGCGATCTCCTACTCTCGAGCCTCGATGCGCGCGACCGCCGCCGGCGTTACGCCGAAGAGATTCGCTCCGCCATCGTGCAAGCCACCGGCCTGGTCAAGCAGTTACTGGTTTTTGCCCGGCCGGAAGCCACACTGGTTCGGACGTTGTGCCTTAACGAAATTGCCCGCGGGATGCACGATTTGCTGGCGCGGCTGATCGGTGAAAACATTGCGCTTGACCTGCATCTCGACCCGGGGTTGGGCGCAGTCACCATCGACCAGGCTCAGGCGCAGCAGGTATTGCTGAACCTGGTTCTCAACGCCCGCGATGCTCTGCCCAATGGCGGCCGGATTACGGTCGAGACCAGCAACTGCAAATTCCAGCCTGTCGCCGGGACCATGTCATCGACCGCGCTCCCGGCCTTTCCATGCGTGCTCCTCGTCGTGGGCGACAACGGTCACGGCATGGACGCCGCAACCCGCCAGCGCCTCTTCGAGCCATTCTTCACCACCAAGAACGCCGGCCAAGGCACCGGCTTGGGATTAACTACGGTCCGCAGCATCGTTACCACCAATCGTGGATTGATCCACTTCGAAAGCGAACCCGGCCATGGTACTCGCGTGCTGATCTTGCTCCCCCTCGCATCTCAGCCTGCTGTTTCCGATCTTCTGGACAAGCCCGATCCAGATTCGCAGATCCAGTCATCAACACCAATTCAGCAAATCAAAAAGGAATCACTCTTATGACGTCAGTCGCAGTAACCCACACCCTCGCTACTCCTCAGATCATGGCCGCAAATTTTCTGAACCTCCTCATCGTCGACGACGAACGCTCCATCCGCGACGCTTGCCGCGAGGTTGCACTATCGCTGGGTTTCATCGCCCACGTTGCCGATTCCGCCGAGCATGCCTATCGCCTGCTCCAAGTTCAAAGCATCGACGCCGTTCTGCTCGATCTGCGCCTGCCCGGCGCGGGCGGCCTCGAAGCTCTCCGTCAAATCAAGGCTCACCGCCCTGAGGCTCTCGTAATCGTGGTGACGGGCTATGGCACCGTGCAGTCCGCCGTCCAGGCCATGAAGAACGGCGCTTACGAATACGTGACCAAACCCTTCAGCGTCGACGAACTCAAACTGCTGTTGCAGCGCGTTTCCAACCACCTCAAGCTGAAAACCGAGAACCGTATGCTCCGCGAGAAGCTGAAGTCGAAGCAGGGCTATGGCGGCATCGTCGGCCGCGCCCCCGAGATGGAGAAGCTTTACCGCATCATCGCCAAAGCCGCCAATAGCTCCCACCCTGTGCTGATCCTGGGCGAGAGCGGCACCGGCAAAGAGATGGTCGCGCGCTCCATTCATTATTCCGGACCGTTCCACGACAAGCCGTTCATCCCCGTCGACTGCGGCTCGCTGGTTCCCACGCTGATCGAAAGCGAACTGTTCGGCTATGTCAAAGGCGCATTCACGGGCGCCAATCAAGCCAAGGACGGACTGCTCGCCATCGCCGAAGGTGGCACCGTGTTTCTCGATGAAGTCGGCGAACTTCCTGTCGACCTCCAGGCCAAACTCTTGCGGGCGATTCAGGAGAAGGAGATTCGTCCCGTCGGCAGCACCCGCCGCATGCCCATTAACGTCCGCATCCTCGCTGCTACCAACCGCCTGCTAGAGCAGGCTGTGACCGAAGGCTCTTTCCGCCGCGACCTCTATTTCCGCCTCAACGTGCTCAGCCTGCGAATCCCGCCGCTGCGCGAGCGCCGCGAGGATATCCCGCTGCTCATTGCTCATTTCATGGAGCGCACCTCGCGGGCCTCCGGGCAGGAAAAAATCCTAACCGACGAGGCCGTCAAGGCCATGCTGGCCTATGACTGGCCGGGCAACGTCCGCGAACTGGAAAACTGTCTGGAGCGCACCTGCGCCTTTACCAGCGGACCATTAATCCATGTACCCGACCTGCCTCCGGCCATCGCCGGCGCCCACGTTGCCGTTCGATCCAACGGCAATGGACACAACCAAAATAAGATCGTCCCCATGGCGGAACTGGAGAAGCTGACCATCCTCAACGCCATCGCGGAACTTAACGGCGACAAGCTGCAGGCCGCCCGCTTGCTCGGCATCGGCAAGACAACTCTATACCGCAAGTTAAAGGACTACGCTGCCCAAACCTAAAGGGCAGTTCTCAGTTCCCAGTTTCCATTTCTCAGTCAAGCAGATAAGGTCCTACTGAGAACCGAGAACGGAGAACTGGCAACTGGGATCTGAGAACTCTTTCTTGTTCCGCAACGGGAAACCGCTCATCGACCTCGTAATCTAACCCGCGTGTTTTCAATGTCAGCGACACTGGTGCGCCGCGTGCTATAGAAAGAACATGATTCTACTCATAACCCCCTCGGCACGCGGCCATGAGTGCGCTGCCACGGTAAAAGATGCCACCGGCGAAGAAACCCATTGGGCGGAGGATCTGCCGCAGGCGGTAGCACGGCTGCGCGAACAGACTTACTCAGCCGTCGTGATCGACCAATTCCTTTTAGAGAATGAGCCCGCCGAAAGCGACCAGGTGATCGAGCACTTGGGAACGGCCTTTCC
>DATHOK010000030.1:0-8549 GCA_035484995.1 Verrucomicrobiia bacterium
TGATTTCGAGCGAGCCTCTGTCCCTATGCGCTCACGTGTGAAAATT
This sequence comes from Verrucomicrobiia bacterium, assembly GCA_035484995.1. Taxonomy (GTDB): domain Bacteria; phylum Acidobacteriota; class Terriglobia; order Terriglobales; family Acidobacteriaceae; genus Sulfotelmatobacter. The sequence continues at coordinate 47 of DATHOK010000030.1, forward strand.
CTTTACATGACTCAGGCCTCGGTCGCGCCGCCGACGTTTGTGCTTTTCACCAACCGGGCCGTTAAGCTGCACTTTTCTTATCAGCGGTTTCTGGAAAATCAGATCCGGGAGGCCTTTGGGTTCCTGGGAACGCCGATTTGGATTAAGAATCGGGCGAGGAGCTAGAGAAGTTAGTCGAGCAGGAACAAGGCTAAGGTCCGCGGGTTAGGGGCCACGCTGGTCGACAAGGAATGCAACTCGTTCGACTCCTGCCGAGCGCACCCCATCCAGTACTTCCTTGACTGTACGGTACCAAACGCGCGCATCGGCTCGGATGTAAACTCTCCGCTCCACCGTATGGTCCCGCAGGCGATCCAGAATCTTCGAGGGCAACTGACTGGGCTGCACCTTATCACTGCCAAAATAGACGGCGCCGTCGCGCATGACCGCAATTACCATCGCATCTTCCCGGTTTGCGCCTGCCATCGACACCGGATGTAAGACATGCGGCAGATCAGGTCCATAGCCATGGTGAGGCTGAGGAGCGATCATCATCACGACCAACAGAGCGAACCCCACCGCCGCGAGCGCCGACGCATCAATGTTGCAAAATAACTTCATCGATCTTGTGTGGCTAGGAGCATCGCAGGCGAAACGCTGCGAAGTTAACACACGGCTCAATCCCCTGCCACCTCCCGATCCATCGTCAGCAGCCCCACCGTCTGCACGCCCGCATGATGCGCCACGTCGATCACATCGGCTACGTATTGGAAATCAACGTCGGCATCGCCGCGCACGAAGACGACTTTTTCGGCGCGCCTCAAATAGATTTCCGCGAGGCGCGTTTCAAGATCCTCCCAGCGCACATCCTCCTGATTGATTTTCACCGTCGGCCGCTGATTTTCTTTCGTCCACATCACCTGAATGATGACCGTGCGTGATTGTGACGATTCCGCAGTCTGTTTCTGATCCGGTTGCGGAATCTGGGCTGTCTCCCCCTCCTCTTTGTCCATTGAGACCACGACCATGAACACAATGATCAAGGTCAGCAGAACGTCGATCAGCGGTGTCACGTTAATTTCGGGTCCGCGCGCACCACGGCCTGCCATTGAGAACGACATAGAAAGCTCCCCGGCTGCTGTTTCGTTTTTGGCACGCGCGTGTCTGCAACATCAGACACCTGGAGAGGCGCGAGAGTTCCCTCGCGCGGGGTGGAGCGAGAAATCGGCTGTGTGCCGGGCGCCGGCGAACAGCGGATTCCTCACTTCGCTCGGAATGACAAAAGCACCTATCCGATCGGCTCGGGTGTGGGCGGCAGGGGCGGAGGCTCAGGAGGACGCGCAGGAGGCGCACCCGGCAGGCCCTGAGGCGTGGACGGAGCAGGCGGTGGGTAAAGCGCGGTGCTCAACGCGGGATAGCGCGCCGCGAAGAAGTAGATGGAATACGCAGGAAAGAAGACAATCACAGGCACTGAGATCAGTGCGATTACATAGAGAAAACCCGCGAACAGGACGCAGCCCACCACAACGGCTACCGTTATCGTGTACGCATTCCAGGTGAGTCCGGCAGTTTTCCCGGTAACGATGGCAAGGATTCCGAACAGTGCCGTTGGGATCGCGATGATCAAACCTAAGATCACCGTGGCAATTCCAACTATGATGCCCGCGCCGATGGCCATCACAATCTTCATTCCGATATAGGCGGCGTAGCCTCCCTTTTCAGACTTGATCATCGACCACAGCCGCCGCCATCCCTCCATCACACCGATGTTTTCTAAAGCCATCTGCGGGATGACGAAATCCTTGGTCAACACGAAAATCACCGCCAGGACCAAGACGAAAATCAGCACCGCAAAGAACAGGAATATCCCGCCCAACACCAGCGGGACCATGTGTGCCTTCGGCTCCTTGAACCATCCCGCCGCAAAGGCAAGCCCGGCGGGAATTCCCACCAACACGGTGAGGCCGCCCAGCGTAACCACAAGGTAAGCTAGCTTCCACAAAAAGTATCGCAACCCTGGCCCTTGCCTGCGGCTCCAGCCCTGGCGAATGTGGCACTCTTTCGCCATGATGCTGTCGAACAGAATGAAGCGCATTACGCTGCTTATGTACATCAGGACGATTCCCAACACCAAGCCGGCGACGACCAGCACCGCGATGAGGCCACCTAACAAGGCGGGATCGATTCCCGGCCAACTTGAATCCATAAAGTGGCGGGTGGTTCCCGCGTGCTGATTCAGGTTGAAGTTGTGACCGTTACATCCGCCACCGGAGCCAAGTTCGCCGGCCAGCAGGCCGACCAGCGCCAGCCTCGTCCATTGGCCCAAGCGGAAAGGCTGGAAGAGCTGTTTCTTGGTGTGTTCAACGGCGGGATAGATGGCGTCCACGGCGGAGAAAGTCAAGCGCGCACCTCGGCGTCGATCGAATGTGGAGGAAGGTACTGCAAACAGACAGGCGGGTCAAATAAATTCTGGAGGGGCGCTAAGGAATTTCTCCATGGTAAACAGCGGGGTTCCAAAGAGATCGTGGATGCCATCGCGCGTTCGATGAAAGCCGAATCTTTCGTACAGACGAATGGCCGAGTCGAGGAACGGCGTCGTGCTAAGGAACAGCCGGGTGCAGCCTTGGCTGCAGGCCCACTGTTCAAGATGTTGCAGCAGTCTGGCGCCACAACCCGACCCGCGAGCACTTGGGTGCACCGCCATCCCTCGAATGTAGACTGAGTCGCCCTTCACCACCGCGGCAACGGTCCCCAACACCGTACCACGGCGCAGAGCCACCCAAACTGGGCCTTCGTGCATCCGCGTGAGCACCTGGTCGGGGCCCGGAGTCGTCGCGGAAAAACCGCCCTCGGTATAAAGGGCTCTGAACTCAGCGAAAGACTCATGCAGCATCGTGGAAATCGCTGGGGCCTCTTCCGGGCCTGCGCGACGAATCTCGATTTGCGTTGCTGCGTGCATCTCACCGCTAGTGTGTGTGCTCTCCGCCGGCTTGCGATTCAGCCTCTCGCCGCCGTTGCTGCGGTCCGCTCCAGCCACTCATCGAAATGCTTCAGGGCCAACTGGCACTGCAATCGGTGCCGCTCTTTCCGGTCGCGAATCTTCATTTCCAGCGCGGGCAACAGATCAAAGGTTATATTCGCCGGTTGGAAGTTTTTGGCGTCTGCGTGAGTTACATAATGTGTGAGCGATCCAAATGCCGAAGCCCGCGGCGGCGGCACCAACTCAGTTCCCAGCGCGAGCGCCGACGCGTGCTGCCCGGCCATCAACCCGGTCGCAATCGACTCCACGTAGCCTTCCACGCCGCAAATCTGCCCCGCGAACAAAACCCTTGGGTGCGTCTTCATCTGCAACGTTTCCCTTAACAACGCCGGGCCATTGATATAGGTGTTGCGATGAATCTGCCCGTAGCGCAGGAAGCGCGCATTTTCCAGTCCCGGAATCAGGCGCAGTACGCGCGCCTGCTCGCCAAATTTCAAATGATTCTGGAAGCCCACCAGATTGTAGGAATCCGCCCGCAGATTTTCCTGACGCAGCTGCACAACGGCATAAGGCATCCGCCCGGTGCGAGGATCCTTCAACCCCACCGGCTTCATGGGACCAAAGCGCAGCGTATCGCGGCCACGGCGCGCGATTTCTTCAATTGGCAGGCAGCTCTCGAAGTAATTCAGTTTCTCCCAATCGCGTTCTTCCACCGACTGCGCGGCCAGGAGCGCATCGTAGAACCGGCCGTAGTCGTCCGGCGTCATCGGACAGTTAATGTAATCCGCGGATCCTTTGTCATAGCGCGCCGCCATGTATACGCGGGACATGTCGATCGAATCCGCTTCGACGATCGGGCTGATCGAGTCGTAGAAATACAGATGAGGATCTTGATGAGGATTTTGTGGAGCGGCATCGTGCCCCGCATTACTGAGTCTTGCAATCTCCGCAGCCAGCGCCTCTGAAGTCAGAGGCCCGGTGGCAATCACGGTGATCTGTTGACCCGATTCCTCAATCGAAATCACCTCTTCGCGGCGCACCGTAATCCGCGGCTCCTGTGAAATCGCCTGCGTCACCTTCGCAGCAAACGTTACCCGATCGACCGCGAGCGCATGGCCGGCCGGAACCGCGCATTGGCGAGCAATCTGCAACAACAGAGAGCCGGCCCGCTGCATTTCCTCTTTGAGCAGCCACGGAGCGGTATTCTCGCTGTCTGACTTCAGCGAATTTGAGCAGACCAGTTCCGCAAAATCAGCCGTCTGGTGAGCAGGCGTCGACCGCGCTGGCCGCATTTCAAACAATTCCACGGCCACGCCTCGCTGGGCGCACTGCCACGCTGCCTCTGAGCCGGCCAGCCCCGCTCCGATAATGCGAACCTGCGCGCTCAAAATGCTTTCCCTGCTAGCCGCCGCAGTGCGTCGTCCTTCAGCAACACCGGCCGCCACTGATCGAGGAACTCCACTCCTAGAGATTTGTAAAGTTCGATCGCTTTCTCATTCCAGTTCAGCACCTCCCACTGCACTCCGTTACAATTTTCCTGCACGGCAATGCGAGCGACAGACGCCAGCAACGCTTTCCCAATCCCTCGGCCGCGGAACGACTCGCGCACAAACAAATCCTCCAGAAACAATCTCTGTCCCACCCAGGTCGAGTAGTGGCCAAAAAATAGAGCGTACCCCGCAGGCTGCTGGTCCCAGTCTGCAATCAGTGCGCGAAAACTGGGACTTACTCCAAACCCATCCCTCACCAAGTCGGCGGTGTCGATCACACAAAGATGCAACTCGTGCTCGAACTCCGCCAGCTCGCGGATAAACGTCCGCAGCAGTTCGGCATCATCGATGGCAGCAGGACGAATAGAAAGCATCGGCAGGTTGGAACCCCTAGCGGCTTAACAGTGTATATTGGCTGGCCACGCACACCCAAAGTCCGTTGCGATACACCCAGGTATCGGTGAAGCGCCCACTGCGCTGGTAAGGCTTGCCCTTATCGACGCCCTTCACTCGATATATACCGATGACGATGGCGGTGTCGCCATAGACGCGCGCTGACATGGATTCGACGACCTCCTGCTCGCGATTATCCGAACGAGCCTTGACTCCGGCGAGAAAATCGCTCTTGGTCTTCAGAGTACCGTCGTAGTCAATGTAGGTTAAGGAATCATCCAGCAGAGCGTCGAGCGCCCTGAGATCTTTGTTCTTCTCCGCCATTCCCCATGCACTTTCAAATACCATAACCCTAGAGCGCCGGGCCGCCGAGTCGGCTTGGTCCTGGGCCAATGCAGGCAAAGAGGCAATGAGAAGCAGCACGAACCCGCAAATAATCTCTCTCGCGAAACGAGTTCTGCCCGCCTCGCAGAGATGCGGTCTGGCTGGAGAAGAATGCGACGGGACTCCGACGGAGCGCAACGTCATAGCGAAAACCCATACCCTCAGTGCAAACCGTCTCGGCGAGGGCTATCTAGACTCAATCGGCAGAGGATCAAATAGCTTGAGTAGCCTCAGGAGATTCCTGCTTGCCAATGCTGACGGGCAGAGAACGATCAGTGTCGGATAACTGGCCACACACCCCCACCTTTCACTGCCGCGCAGACAGGTGTCCCCAAAGCGCTCCCGTAGCAGACAGGGTCCATTCATTGCTGGGGAAAAAGATCTAGAGGATCTCCCGCATGTCTCCTACGCGCCGCGTCACTCGCTCGCGATCCAGGTATTCCAGCAGAGGAATGGCATACTTGCGGGTTACTTCGGTTAACTCCTTGAACCGTGCCACATCGATTTTCGCCGATTTCACTTTGTAAATTGCCATCTGCCGTCGCAACTCTTCGAGCGCGCTGCGGTGAAAAACGAGTTCGTCGGAAACCTTGATCAGCACTTTATCGCGCAGGAGCAGAGTCACTATCTTCTGCGCCCGCACCTTGTCCACCTTGAGCCCCGCAATCACCTGACTTAGCGCGGGAACCTTCAGGCCTGCCGAAGCAAACGCGTCCTCGATCTTCCGTTTCGATTCCGCCTCTTCGTCCTTCATCACGACACCATGCCCCGGCAGCCTCGCCAGGTCACCGATTATTTCGAGTTTCTTCTCTCGCACCAGCATAAGAGAAACCGCCTCGAAGACTTCTGGCGTTGCGTCCACTTGCACCCGCAATTCTTCTTTACTGATGCCGCTCACCAGAGGGTTCTTCTTATGAAAGTCCACGGCGGCACTTAGGATGCGCAGCTTCACCTCTTCCAGCGCAGGTAGACGCAGGAACCGGCCGCCAGCCAGCACCACGTCGCCGATTAGCAGCACCGAAGCCAATTGCGTTTCGATCGCAGTTTTCGTCCAGCCAGTCTCCGAGATCAGTCTGGAGATTGCGATCCCTTCGTGATGACGCCTGGCGATTCGTGCTTTTAGAATCGCTTGCGCGTCACTTTCAGCCAGCGCTTTAAGGAAGTCGAGTGGGCGCGGCAGGTGCGGAATCGGCGCGGCATCCAGTACAACTCCGCCCCCGATTGTTACCACCGGCGAGAATTGCCGTATGATAAACCGGTCTCCAGGTAACAGCAGTACGGAGTCCGGCAGCTTCAAACGTGCAAACCCGTCCTCGCCGGGCGCAATTTCCTTTGTCCCGAGCAGCGTTACGTCGACCACCATTTCCAAGGTGTGCGAGTGAAAGTGCACCCGCGCCCGGTTCTTCAGAGGACGCGGCGCCGAAGGCAGCAATCGCAGCCGGACATCTGCCCGCCGCGTGGCCTCAAACGTTCCCGGAGGCGCGAGGGTCATGCCGCGCGACAGGTCTTCCGTAGACGCCCCCGCTAAGTTCAGAGCCGTGCGTTGTCCAGCGATCGCCGCCTCCGCTGTTTGTCCGTACACCTGTACTCCGCGCACGCGTACTCGCTGCCCGGTTGGGAAAACCTCCAGTTCGTCGTCGCGTCGTATTGAGCCCGCCATCAGGGTTCCGGTCACAACCGTCCCGAAGCCTTTCATAGTGAATACACGATCGATTGGCAAGCGAGCGAGCGCCAGCGAATCCCGCGGTCGCACCTCGGCGGCGGCTACAGCGATTGCCCGCTTCAGTTCGCCGAGTCCGGCGCCTGTCAAAGAGCTCACAGCGATGATCGCGTGTGGTTTATCCAGGTTTGGTTTATCTAGATTCGGTTTATCTAGGTTTGGTTTATCGAGGAATGTCCCGCGCAGAAACTCTTCCACCTCCAGTCGCACCACATCGAGTGTTTCCTCATCTACCGCATCGGATTTAGTCAGCACGGTGATGCCGCGCCGTATCCCGAGCAATTGCAGGATGTCGAAATGCTCCCGCGTCTGGGGCTTAATCGCCTCGTCGGCCGCAATCACAAGCAGCACCAGATCGATGCCGCCCACTCCCGCGAGCATATTGCGCACAAAGCGCTCGTGCCCCGGAACATCGACAAAGCCCAGGCGCAAAGTCTCGCCATCCGGCGTAGACAGATCCGTGTGCGCGAAACCGATGTCAATGGTGATGCCGCGCCGCTTTTCTTCTTCCAGTCGGTCGGCATCGATTCCAGTCAGCGCCTTCACCAGCGCGGTTTTACCGTGGTCGATGTGCCCTGCCGTGCCTACGATGATGGATTTCATCTGGTTCGCCATCTTACCGGAAAAGGCGGCTGCGCCTGGGCTGGAAACGGCGGTTGGGGCTTGGAATCCGGGAGAAAGATGGCAAAGTTGGCTCTACCCAGCCGCCCCGCTAAATGCGACAATAGAGTTTCCCCATGACCACCTCCATGACCTCTGCTTTCCCTCCGGAGACTCTCCGGCAGCATGGCCTCACTTTCGATGAATACGAAAGGATCAAACAGCTTCTTGGCCAACGCGAGCCCACGCTCACGGAACTCGGCATCTTCAGCGTGATGTGGAGCGAACACTGTTCCTACAAGTCGTCGCGGGTTCACCTGAAGCGCCTGCCGACGCGCAGCAAGCGCGTTTTGCAGGGCCCGGGTGAGAACGCCGGCATCATCGACATCGGCGACGGCTGGGCCTGCGCCTTCAAGATCGAGTCGCACAATCACCCGTCCTTCATCGAGCCGTTCCAGGGTGCCGCGACGGGCGTCGGCGGAATCCTGCGCGACATCTTCACTATGGGCGCGCGTCCGGTGGCGATCATGGATTCGCTGCGCTTCGGACCGATCACGAAACCCACCCAATCGCCAAATGAGCACGATAAGGACGGGGCGCCCGTGATCGACCAGGCAACCCTGCACAAGAACCACTCCGTGCTGGAAGGCGTGGTCAGCGGGATCGCCTCCTACGGCAATTGCTTCGGAGTACCCAACGTCGGCGGCGAGGTGAAATTCGAAAGCTGCTACTCCGGCAATCCGCTGGTCAACGCCTTTGCGCTGGGATTGGTGCGGCGCGATCAGATCTTCTACGCCAAGGCCGCCGGCGAAGGCAATCCGGTAATTTATGTCGGGTCCAAGACCGGGCGCGACGGTATTCATGGCGCGACCATGGCCAGCGAGGAATTCAGCGAAGGATCGGAAGCGAAGCGGCCGAATGTACAGGTTGGCGATCCGTTCCTGGAAAAACTTTTGC
>DATHOK010000031.1:0-2691 GCA_035484995.1 Verrucomicrobiia bacterium
CCGGCGACCGCTCCCAACGCCGCTCCCAGCGCGACGCCCAATCCCGTATGTTTCGACTTGTTAGCCATCTCCTAGCTCCTGAAAGCAGCAACCAAAAACGAAAATGGAAGAGGGACGAGGGACGAGCCGAAGCTCGTCCCTCCGTTCATTACTTCGTCGCGCCAGCTCCTGGCTTGGCCGTCTTATCTCCGATCTGCCGCACTTTACCCAGCAACTCCGCCAGCGGCATGCCTGAGAGCGTCTCGAACAATGCCGGCACCTGCGCCGCCATTTTGGTGATGTCGCCGGTCAGCTTGTTCATCCCCGAAGCATCGCCGTTTCCAGTCGAGACAATAGTGATCTTGTCGACGTTCGCCAGCGGACTGGCCAGCGCCCTCACCACTTCCGGCATCGCAGTGAACAGCCGGTCGATTACGGCCGCCTGGTTGTATTCCTGATAAGCCTCGGCTTTCACGTTCATGGCCTTGGCTTCGGATTCACCTTTCTTGAAAATGATCTCCGCTTCCGCCTCGCCCTGCGCCCGTATCGATGATGCATGGCCTTCCGCTTCGGAGATCAGGCGCTGCTTCTCGGCTGCGGCCAAAGTCTCAATCCGCTGCCGTTCGATCTCCGCCTGCTTCAACACGGTTGCGATCAGTTCCTTTTCGCGGCGATTGATTTCCGCTTCCTGCACCTTGACCTGCTGTTCTTTTTCAATCTGCTGAACTTTCACCTGCTCCGCCACAACCTGCTGCTGCATGATGTTGGTCTGGATGTCATAAGCCTTATCGGCCTGCGCCTGCTGGCGTTTTGTGACTTCCAGAAATTGCGCCTTCTTCACTTCGAGATCCCGCTGCGATTCGGCCTGCTTGGCCAATGACAAGGTCTCCGCCAACACCCGTTCCTGGTCGGCCTGCGCCTTGGCTACAGCCGCTTCCCGCTGTGCCAGTGCGCGCTTGATCGCGGTGTCGCGGTCGGCTTCCGCCGTGGCCACGTCGGCGTCGCGCTTGATGCGCGCCACATCGGGCTTACCCATGTTGGTGATGTATTCGTTCTTGTCGCGGACTTCCTTGATGGTGAACGAGATTACTTCCAACCCCATCTTGTTCATGTCTTCCGCACAAGTGGAGCGCATGCGGTCGGAAACCATTTCCGGCTGCTTCACGATTTCCTCCACGGTGAGCTGGCCGATGATGCCGCGCAGATGGCCTTCCATCACCAGCCGGATCAGTCCCTCACGCTCCTGGTCGGTCTTGGTGAGAAACTGCTCGGCAGCCGTCAGTACCGACTCCCGGTCGGACTTCACTTTGATCTGCGCGACGGCTTCCACCGTCACTGCGACGCCTTGTTTGGTGTAGAGATCCTGCTGCGGCGCAACGTCGAACGACATCAGTTCCAAAGACAGGTCGCGGCAAATCTGCACCATCGGAAGAACCAGCGTGCCGTGTCCCTGCACCACGCGCGTCCCGCCCAGGCCATACACGATGAGTGCTTCGTGCGGCCCTGCTTTGCGATATAGCCTGGCCATTCCGCTCATCAGGAACAGAAGGACCATCACTCCCAGCCCGGCGAAAATCCAAATCTCGACCATGCGTGACATCTCCGGCATAACGCCTCCTTCTACGAATGCAGTTTTGAAAGCGCGCGGCCCCTAGCCGCGCCGTTACCTAACTCGGAATGCTGCACAGGTTGCAACTCGTTCAGGTTGCGATCCACGATCCAGTTATTTATGTGGTAGACGAAACCCAGCGCGACATAAAAGACTGCAAGCATTGACCACCTGGCGAAACTCGAAACCGCCGCGCCGCGCGCGGCATAACCGGCGACGGTAAAGATCACAAGCATGAAAACCGTCGTTCCCAACGCCAGCATCAGAGATCCCTCCCGCGACGTATAGCCGTTGGGCTGCCAATTGATGTCGAAGTGCACCGCAATTCGCGCCGGAAGACGATCCCATGCGCTCCAATAGCGCAGTGCGGTCAGCGGCAACGCCAGCCAGGTCAGGCCAACTGCGATTTGAAAATATTTTCGTTCCATAAAATTCATCTCCTCTGAAGAGCGCCGCAATAAACGAGCGCAACGTCCTGCTACTCATTCCCCGGACAACTCGCTCCACAGCCGCACATAGGCAATTCCCTTTTCGTAACGCGTGATCACCACTTCGGTCCCTTTGGCGATAGCGCTGCTGTCGTCGCTGCGAGCGCCGCACACACGGCGTGTGCCCATCTGCGTATAAACGATTTCGCCGGTTCCGCCTTCGCGGATCGGGTTGCAGATTCGACCCAGCACTCCCACCATTTCGTAATCCGCGGGGTCCATGTTCTCGTCCTCCGAGATCAACACCTTGCTCAGAAACAGGAACACAATGCCTCCACCAATCAGCCCGCTGGTGGCCGAAGCCAGCAATCCGAAGCCGACCCAGAGACCGGAGTAACGAGTGAGCAGATAGCCAGCACCTCCAAACCAGGCCAGGAACGCGGTCAGCGTGACGAAGTTGAATGGTGAAACGCCGCCGCGCTGCGCATGCGCGTTGGCCGCACCAGCGGATGCATCAGTTGCAACCGGAGCGTGACCAGCGGTAACCGGACCATGCGCCGCGCTGGTGCCGGCCGCATTCCCGACGTGCCCGTGAAAGTGCGGGAGATGCAGGCGGCCTGTGCGCGAACCTCCGAAGACGAAAGAAAAAAAACTCAAGCAGAAGCCGACCGCGAA
>DATHOK010000032.1:0-8974 GCA_035484995.1 Verrucomicrobiia bacterium
GCCCACCTGAAGACCTACGCAAACTCCGTTCCCGAGAAGCGCAAGATCAAGTATGTGATGCTCGAAACCGCGAAGGTGCAGGCTGAAGTGCGGGTCACGAACGATGACTTGCAGGCTTATTACAATCAGCATCGCGATCAGTACCGCACGTCCGAGCAGGCGAAGGTCAGCCACATTCTGATCAAGACTCCGCTTCCTGGGCCCGACGGCAAAGTGGATGAGAAGGGCGTGGCCGATGCGCAAAAGCGCGCGGACGATTTGCTGAAGCAACTCAAGTCTGGAGCGAAATTCGAAGACCTGGCGAAGAAGTACTCCGAAGATCCGGGAAGCGCGAAGGAAGGCGGATCTCTGGGTTGGATCGGAAAGGGCCGGACGGTTCCGGAGTTCGAGAAAGTTGCGTTTTCGCTGCCCAAGGGGCAGATCAGCGGCCTGGTGAAGAGCAGCTACGGCTTCCACATTATTCGGGTCGATGACCGGCAGGACGCACACATGAAGTCGTTCGATGAGGTCAAGGCCGAGATCGAGCCTGTGGTAAAGCAGCAGAAGACACAGGAGATGGCTCAGAAGCAGGCGGAAGATCTCTTGCAGCAGGCGAAGGCACAGGGTTTGGATGCGGCGGCGACGGCGAAGGGCGTGCCCGTTATGACTTCGGATTTTTTCAGCCGCAGCGATGTGGTTCCGGGATTGGGCCCAGCGCCGCAGCTCATGGATGCCGTGTTCGGTGCGGCCGAAAAGGCCCCGCCGGACATGGCTACGACGTCGCAGGGTTTTGCGGTGTTCCAATTGCTGGCGGTGAAACCACCGGCGACGCCCACGTTTGAAGAGATCCAGGCTCGAGTGGAGGAGCAATTCAAGACCGAGCGCGCTAGCTTTCTGCTGACGCAGAAGACACAAGAACTTTCCGATCGCGCGAAGACGGAACATGATCTGAAGAAGGCAGCGAAGGAACTGGGCGCCACGGTGAAGACGAGCGACTTTGTATCGCCTGATGGCCAGGTTCCCGATATCGGGTCCATGACCGGGCAAGCCTCGGTGGCATTCAGCATGAAGCCGGGAGAAATCAGCGGGGCAATCCAGAGCGGGGCGAACGGAGTCGTGCTTTCCGTGGACGAGATGCAGGCCCCGACGGAAGCGGACTTCGCGGCCAAGCGCGACCAGATTCGGGAGATGCTAGTGCAGGGCAAGCAGCAGGAGATCTTCGCGCTGTATGTCAGCAACCTGCGCAATCAGATGGAGAAAGCGGGCAAGATCAAGATCAATCAGGACGAGATGAAGGCGCTGACCAAGGGCGCGAGTGAACAAGGGGAGTAGGCGGCGGCGCTGCGGGCCAGAACCAGGATCCCTCGCTTCGCTCGAGATGACAAGTATGTCAGCTCGGGATGACAAATGTGTTTGGGCGAATAACGAATTCATAATTAGAAATCCCAGGTAGTGACCGAGTTGCATGCCGTTTCCGCGCGCTGCAGGCATTTTGTTGCATCCCACGTCGTTGCCTTCGCGCGGCGGCATTGGTGATTTGGGGCCGGCGGCTTACTCGTTTGTCGATTCTCTCGCCTCCGCCCGGCAGGGATTGTGGCAGGTTCTGCCGCTTGGCCCGCTAGGCTACGGCAATTCGCCATATTCTTCCATCTCGGCTTTTGCCGGGAACCCGCTGCTGATCAGCCTGGAGCGTCTGGCCGATCATGGCTGGATCGATCAAGCAAAAATCTCCTCGTCTTCTTTTGCACCCGGCTCGGACTCGGGGGCGGTTGAGTACGATCACGTGTTTGCGGCGAAGATGCCACTGCTGTTTGAAGCAGGGCGGAATTTTGTGGCTACGGCTTCGGCGGACGCGCGTCAGCGCTTTGAACGCTTCCGTTCAGAAAACTCGTGGTGGCTCGATGATTTCGTTTTATTTGACGCGCTGCGGGCTCAGCAAAAGCTGGCCAGCTGGAATGAATGGCCGACGGGATTGGCACAGCGCGAGCCGGGTGCGCTGGAGCAGGCACGCAAGGATCTGGCGGACGACCTGAAGATCCGTTGTGCATTGCAGTTTGCTTTTTACGAGCAGTGGCAAGCGCTGCGGAGGTATTGCTCGCAGCGTTCGATTCGCATTGTGGGCGATGTTGCCATCTTCGTGAATTACGATAGCGCCGATGTGTGGATGCATCGCGAACTTTTCCGACTGAAGGAAAATCTGGAGCCTGAAGTGGTGTCCGGCGTTCCGCCTGATTTTTTCAGCAAGACCGGGCAGCGCTGGGGGAATCCGCTGTACCGCTGGGACGTGATGAAGGCGCGGGGGTATGAATGGTGGATTCAGCGGCTGCGCTGGACGACGCGGAATTGCGACTACGTCAGGCTGGATCACTTTCGCGGGTTCGACCAGTTCTGGGAGATTCCGGCGGATGATCCGACGGCGATTAACGGGCGCTGGGTGGATGGTCCGCGAGACGATCTCTTTGACAAGCTCCGCGAGGCGCTTGGGGGCTTGCCGTTCTTTGCGGAAGACCTGGGCTACATCACGCCCTCGGTTCACGCGCTGCGCGAGAGACTGCAGATTCCGGGGATTGCGGTTCTGCAGTTCGGGTTCGGCGACGAGGGCGCGCACATGTACTTGCCGCATCGCGCTGTAGGCAAAGTGATCTACACGGGGACGCACGACAACGACACGACCGCGGGGTGGTTCCGGGCGGGCGCCGCGGATCACGAACGGCGCAATGCGGAAGCTTACCTTGGCCATTGTGACGATGGGATTCACTGGGCGTTCATCCGCGCCGCGCAGACCTCGCCGGCTGAGTTCGCGCTGATCCCGCTGCAGGATGTGCTGGGCCTCGGCAGCGAGGCTCGGATGAATACACCGAGCCTGCACGGCGGGAATTGGAAGTGGCGTTTTGCTCCTGGGCAGTTCACAGCTGAATTGACCGCCAAACTTTCCCACCTTACCGAGGTTGCGGATCGGCTGCCTCAAGCACTTCCTGTTCTGGCGGCTGAGAACTTCGCTGCTTGAAACGCCGGCCTCTGCCAATTGTGAATGGACTGTTACTCCGCTGGTAAGGCTTTGCGCGTTGCGACGGATCGTGTATAGAGGTTAGGGAGAATTTTCTTGGCGGCGGAACCTATTATCGACGCGCGGGCGATTGAGAAGTCCTATCCCCAGCCGGACGGAACTCGCATTCAGGTCGTGGGGCTTACGGATTTTGCCATTGAGCCGGGAAAAATCATTGCGCTGCTGGGGGCCTCCGGCTGCGGCAAATCTACCCTGCTGCGCATTCTGAGTGGGTTGGCGCAACCTTCGTCGGGGGCGCTGTTCTGGCATGGCAAGCCGCTTGGGGGCGAATCGCCCAATGTGGCGATCGTCTTCCAGAGTTTCGCGCTGTTTCCCTGGCTTACTGTCTTGGAGAATGTGGAAGCTCCCCTTGAAGCGCGCGGCGTGGCTGCCGTGGAGCGCCGCAAACGCGCGCTGCGGATGCTGGATACGGTAGGTCTGGACGGATTTGAGACGGCTTATCCCAAGGAGCTTTCCGGTGGGATGAAACAGCGCGTGGGCTTCGCGCGGGCGCTGGTGGTGGAACCGGAAGTGCTGTTCATGGACGAGCCTTTTTCTGCGCTGGATGTGCTGACGGCGGAAAATCTGCGTGGCGAACTGCTGGAGCTATGGCTGAACAAGAAGATGCCGACCAGTGCGATCTTCATTGTGACGCACAACATCGAGGAGGCGGTGATGCTGGCGGACCGCATTGTGGTGCTGGGGAGAAATCCGGCGCGCATCCGCGCGGATTTCAATGTGCGTCTTTCGCATCCCCGGGACCGCAAGTCTGGCCGGTTTGTAGAGTTGGTGGATTACATCTACAAAATTATGACCGAACCGGATGTCGAGCACGCATTGCCGGACCCCGAGAGTACGGGGGAAATTGTGGTGCCGCTGGGGGGCTTAAAGAGAGGCCAAGCGCCGGTGAGGACAAGTAAGTATCAGATTTTGCCTCATGCCCGTGTGGGCGGAATCGCCGGCCTGCTTGAACTACTGCACGATCGCGGGGGACGCGAAGATCTTTTCCGCCTGAGCGAAGAACTGGTGATGGATGTGGAGGACCTGCTGCCCATCCTGGAAGCCTGCCAGTTGCTGGGTTTCGCGTGGTTGAAGGAAGGCGATGTGCAACTCTCGCGGCAGGGGGTGAGGTTCGCTGACGCCGACATCCAGGCGAGGAAAGTTTTGTTTCGCGAGGCGGCGCTGGAGCACGTCACCATCTTGAAGCAGATTGACAGTATTCTGAAGCGGAAGTCGGATCACTCGATCAACGATGAATTCTTTCACGACATTCTCGATGAGCACTTTTCCGCGGAGGAAGTGCAGCGTCAGTTCGATACTGCAACGAACTGGGGGCGCTATGCCGAGATTTTTGATTACGACCGTGAGAGTGGGCGACTGGTGCAGACGGAAACGCCGCAGACGGAACCGCCGCAGACCGACGCGGTACCGATGGATGCACTGCAAACCGAACCAACACCGACCGCTCGCGCCAGTGAGAATCAAGATTCGACTCCCACGCCGAAAGCCTGATCGATCGTTCCTAGGGGAAAAGCCAGGGCATGAAGAAGAGTATTACGCTGCGGGGATTCTCGGCATACCGGCTGTGGACACAACTGCCGCGGATCGAAGTGTCGCACCTGCCTGACGTCATCATGTTCGGCGCGGGGATTGCGTTGTTCTATGCCGTGGTGACAGTCGGGCACTCGTGGTTCGGACCATTTACTCCGACGGTCGAGATTTCGCGCAGCCTGCGGGCACTGCCCGCCTATGCAGGATATTCACTGTTGCGCATCACGATCGCCTACGTGCTCAGCCTGGGGTTCGCGCTGGTGTATGGCTACGTCGCGGCCTATAACCCACGAGCCGAACGCTTCATGCTGCCGCTGCTGGACGTGTTGCAGTCGATCCCCGTGCTGAGTTTTCTTCCGGGCGTGATGCTGGCCATGGTGGCGCTGTTTCCCGGGCGGCAGCTCGGTGTGGAACTGGGCGCGATCCTCCTGATTTTTACCGGCCAGGTCTGGAACATGGCATTCAGCTTTTATGCGTCGTTGAAGAGCATTCCGAAGGACATGCGAGAGGCTGCGGAGATATACCACTTCAGCTGGTGGCAGCGTTTCACGCAGATGGAGCTGCCTTTTTCGGCGATCGGGTTGGTGTGGAACTCGATGATGTCGGTGGCCGGGGGGTGGTTCGCGCTGATGGTTTGTGAAATGTTTGTGCTGGGGTCGAGAGATTTTCGTTTGCCCGGCCTGGGCTCATATCTGCAAACAGCAGCCAGCGCGGGAGACACGAGGTCGATTTGTTGGGGCATTGCCACCATGGTGCTCGTGATCGTGTTGCTGGACCAGTTTGTGTGGCGGCCCGTGATCGCATGGGCCGAGAAATTTAAGGTTGAGCAGGTGGAGAGTACGGATGCTCCGCGATCATGGGTGCTGAATCTAGTGGAGCGTTCGAGCGGGCTCGCGAAGATTCGCGAAAAAACGTTGCGGCCGCTCGGGGAGCGTCTGCTGTTGTATTTTGCAGAGAAACATAGGGAGGAACACCCCCTCCAGAACCCGTCTGCGTGGCGGGACTGGCTATTGCGGGGGCTGGCCGTGCTGACACTTGGTGGCATCGGTTACGGCGTGGTTCGGGTCGCGATTATTCTCAGCGGCGTGGGGAAAGTGGAGTTGCATGCGACCGCTCTCGGGCTGGGAGCGACTTTTCTGCGCGTGAATCTTGCGTTGCTGCTTGGCGCGCTGTGGACGATTCCGGTGGGAGTGGCGATTGGCTTCAATCCTCGGCTGGCGCGCATTGCGCAACCGCTGGCGCAGATTGCGGCTTCGGTGCCGGCGACGGCGTTGCTGCCGGTGATTCTTCTGGTTCTGATCCGGCTGGGCGGCGGGCTGGGGCTGGCGTCGATCGTTGTGCTGCTGCTGGGCACGCAGTGGTACGTGCTGTTCAACGTGATCGCGGGAGCGATGGCGATTCCGACCGATTTGAAAGAATGCTGCTCGGTATTCCGGGTGCGGGGCGTCGCGCGCTGGAAGAAACTGATTCTTCCGGGAATTTTTCCTTATCTCGTGACCGGGCTGGTGACGGCTTCCGGCGGAGCGTGGAATGCCAGCATCGTTGCCGAATATTTTCATTTCAAAGGGCAGATTTATACCACGACCGGACTGGGTGCGACCATCCAGCAGGCTACCGACAGCGGCGATTTTCATCTGCTGCTGGTCGCGACCATGATGATGGCGGCGACTGTGGTCACAATCAACCGGTTAGTGTGGCGCAAGCTATATGGGTTGGCAGAGACTCGGTTCCGGCTGGAGGCGTAAAAAGCAGTGGCCAGTGATCAGTGATCAGTGGCCAGTCAGAGCTGGCTATGTTTTTGGCCTTAGCCTGGTTGTCTCGTTTGGCAGTATGCAGGATTGCGCGGCGTCTTTGAGAGCTGCTTCCAACTGCACACCCAGAGCTGAAAGTTTTTCAGGGCTCATCAACTGCTGCAGGCGTTCGAAAAGCTGGCGTTCTTCTTTGCGGATGTGGTTGCAGAGGTATTTAGCGAAGGCGGGCAAGGTTTCGGTCGACATGCTCTTCGTCTTGGCTTGCGAAAAGGATTCACGCAGCGCAATGTGATCGGCGATAAGGTCTTCCACCACCGGAATCAACTCAGAGAATTCGCTTGCTGCCGGGAACAGCACCTGTTCTTCAGCAGAGAAGTGAATCCTGATTTCCTGTTCGAAGCTTTGTTCGATTTCTGACTGCCAAATTTCCAGATCCGTGGCGGGGATGGGTTGAGCACGATCGATGCGCACGCATAAAGCTAGTGCATGTTGATGCTGGTGCGAGAGCGGGATCAGGCTTTTATCGCGCAGCATGGAGTTGTGTGAGCAAGTGCCGTCCCTTACGAGACTGGATCTTGGGGTCAACCTTCCCGGACTTACGTCCGGGGCTAATGAATTCCGTCGCAGTCCCGACAGGAGCCAGCTGAGGCTTCACGCGACACCTACCGGTTCTTCAGGCTCGGTGATGGCGGGACGGACCGTCAGCCAGTCGGTGCGAACTCGCTCCCACTCCTGGATCAGCATGCCGTTGGCTTCGAAGAAACTGCGGATGCGGGCCCGTTCCCATCCCGCAATCTCTTCTAGAATCGGCGCCAGCACGGCGAGAGCGCTGGTGCTGAGCACGGTGCGCTTGGCGATCTGTGAAATGTGGGGTGACTCTGAGACCGCGATGGTGAGGCCGTCGCGCGCGTTGACATGCAGCATCACGTTTATATCGGAGCTGCCATCCCCGGTATAGATGACATGATCGGGGCCGATCACGTGCTCGGTCAATAACTGGTCGAGTACCGCGACCTTGCCGTAGCCGGCGGTGGCGCGAATGATGGTGTCGATCTCGCCCGAAGGCTTGTAACGGAACTCGGTGCCGAAAATGTGATCCTGCGGAACGATGCCTTCCAGCGCAGAATGGATTACCTCAACAGGAGCCGCGGATAGAATATAGAAGTCGAAGAAGTGTCCATCGACGCCGGTTTCGAGGATCTGGTAAAGCAGTTTGATGTCACCCTTGAGGCGAATTCGTTTGCCGACCTCGTGAAGATGTTCCTTTCGAACTTTCGCTTTGAATTCGGGATCGTGGAGCAGGAGATAGGCGAGTTCGGCTCCCTGTTGCACCAGGTTGATCTTGGCCATGCCTTTGGCTTTGCGTTCGAACTCGGCGGTGGGAATGCCGACTAATTCGGCGAGCACGTAGCCGGAATCATTGAAGGTGAGCGTCTGATCGAAATCGCTCGCGAAAATATACTGTTTTAAGGGCTTGTCTGCCATGTGACTTAGATTCGCGAAGCACCCGGACGGCCCATTAAAAGAATCAATCGGGATTATATGCGGTTTCCGTTAAGCCACTGTTAACAAATGCACGGGTAAATGAGTGGCAAAGAATTCGGCAGCGGCGGTGCCGGATGCCTGCCTTTACTAAATTCGCCGACACGTCCAGAATAAAGAATCCCGCTCGTGATGCTGTGCTTGACAGTGGAACAGGTGGGGAGCAGTCGAAGCCAACCGACAAGCTGACGAAATATACAGGAGCCCTCATGCCAGTAACTGGTGAACTGATCCGTGCAATGAATTATGTGGAGGACATCACGGCGACGCTGCGCCGAATCTCGATCTACATTCCCGCCATGAATACCGAGGAGCGCAAGCGCCTAGCGGAGAGTTTGCGCGCTACCAGCGGCGCTATCAATACCGCGATTGCGGATCTCGAAAAGGTGGGCCCGTAGTGGCGGAGGTTAAAACCGTCGCGGTGATCGGGGCCGGCATTATGGGCCGCGGCATTGCGCATGCCGCAGCGCTTGGCGGCTATCGTACTATTCTCGAAGACCTGTTGCCGGCGGCGCTGCGCCGGGCTGAGAGCGAAATCCGGGCCAATCTCGACAAGGCAGTGGAGTTGGGGAAAGTGATGGCGCCCGACGCCGATGCCGCGTTCCGTCGAGTGGAATATGCGGGTTCGGTCGAAGAAGCGGCCCGCGAAGCCGATTTAGTGATTGAAGCGGTTCCGGAGGAGATGGAATCGAAGATTGAGATCTTTACTCTGCTCGACAAGATCTGTCGTCCCGCGACGATTCTGGCGTCGAACACGTCTTCTCTTAGCGTTACGGAAATCGCCAGCGTGACTTATCGCCCAAAGAAGTGCGTGGGCATGCACTTCTTCAATCCCGTGCACAAGATGAAGCTGATTGAAGTGGTGCGTGCTTTGGAGACGGACGACGACACGCTAGCCACCGCGGTTGACGTGGGCAAGCGGATGGGGAAGGAAGTGGTGGTGATTAAAGAGTCGCCAGGATTTATCACCAGCCGCATCAACGCGATGATCGGCAACGAAGCGTTCTACATGCTGGAGGAAGGGATCGCTTCTGCGGCAGACATCGACAAGGCGTTGAAGCTGGGGCTGAATCATCCGATGGGTCCGTTTGAACTCGTCGATCTG
>DATHOK010000033.1:0-4052 GCA_035484995.1 Verrucomicrobiia bacterium
CCGTTCCGCGCTCTGGTAATCAGGGAAAGGATTGTTGGCAAACGGCCAGGTGTGCCCTTCACCCCAAAAGCCATACATGAAGGTATCGATATACTCGATCAGCGGATTGCCATCGAATTCCGCCGCCAGCAGGCCAACCAGTTCTTTGAATGACTGCTGAAAAAAAGGATGGTCATACCGGGGCTGGTACTTCGAATGCGGATTATCCAAGAATCGTTTTCCCGCAGCGACGTCTTCCTGATTTGCACCATTCACCAGATCAACTTTCGGAACTTTGTCGAGGACAAAATCCGGGAGAGCCGCTTCGCGCTTATAGTCCGGAGCGCACATCTGAATTCGCAATCCCACCCGCTTGTTGTTCTTCTTCGCCAAATCGAGAACCAGCTTCACGTAATCAGGCAGCTCCAGGCGTCCAGGCCGCGGCTGCACTTCCCTCCAGGTCGGACGGATATAAAGCTGCTGGCCCAGCGGAAATCGAACTAGATCCTCTATGGCCTGCGGAATATTGTCTGACTTGATTTCCTCTGTGCCACTGTCTGCTGTGATGTAGGTGACAAGTCCCTTGCCATAGTTCGGCACGACCTCTTCTGCGGAGGTCGTGGTCATTACTACGTCGTCCGTCGGAATGACGGCGTCAGGCGGGTATTGCGGGAACGGACCCTGATTAAGGCGATCGGTTACCTGTGGGCCGGAGCCGAAGTCATACTTTCCCCAGTTGTGAGCGGGGACCTTGGCCTGCGCTTTACCGATTCCAAGTTGTGAAGCCACGGCAACAGCGGCTGTACTTTTTAGAAAGTCTCTACGCTGCATGAAGAATTGTCTCCTGCTCATTGCTTGATTAGATTTCGGCTGAGTTGGCGCAAGAAGTCCCCGACAGAAGACCTCGACAAAGATCAGTGATTTTAGCAGGTGTCTGGAATACAAGAAACTCGGATTGCTCGTCGTCGCGGACGCTCTGCGTTTCGCCCTTTGCGGGAAGGTAGACACCGAGGCTCAGGAAAAATCGAGGAACATCTCATCTGTCCTCGGTTTCCCCTCCGTGGCGAGGCTGCTACTGTCCCATGCCCGTGAGCCGGGCTGCGTCTTGCATCGTCGACAGTCTTCGCTGCTGCTGATCAAGCATTTCCTGCATGTGTGCCAGGCGTTCCATTTGAATCGACTGATAGCGGTTCACCGGAGTATCGTACTGCGCCGTGCCGATCGCCGCACGCATCGCCTGATTCACGCGGTCGATGCGCGTCTGCAGATCGGCAATCCGCGCTTCCTGATCCTGGATTCGCGCTTTCCACTGCTCGCCAGCGCGGTACTCGGCCACCAGTCGCTGATTCGCGCGCTGCTCCGAGTAGATATCCACGGACCGCTTCACGCCGGATACCGTCGTCATCGGCTCCACGGACTCCGGGATTCCAGACGGGGCGGAAGGGAGATCCTGATTCGTAATTATTTTGGGCTTCGCTCCGGCTGCTTCCTGCCCCTGCTGTTTCGCGCGGTTCGCCCGGGCAATGTCAGCCAACGAATCCCCGGCCTGGGCCTGGGACTGCGCGATTGCGGCTGCATTCAGTAATAGCCCGATGAAGAAAGCGCACCAAGCCAGTCGCTGCATAAGTCCTCCCGGAGCCGTTCTGCTCTCTATTAGGAGAACCCAACGCAGTGCATGCTGTCGCATCCCAAAGGTGTAATCCACGCCTAACGAAAGGCAGCAGCCTGAAGTGACCATCGTTTCTGGTTTTGTGTTTCCAGCTCCCGGCCTCCGTCGCGAAGAGGTGACAGGACCGGGCTTCCCGCTTTGGGAGCGCGGCTACGGCTTGGGTATACCCCCTCCCCCCGACCTATTGGAATCTTCGACTTGGCGCCAAAATCGGATTTAATCCATGGGACTCAATAGCTTGCGGGCAAAATCCTGAGCTGTAAGGAGTTAGGCGGGCTTATCGGGGTGTCAAAGAGCTCGTGTGAAGCCTACAGCATTGGCCAACGTGACTCGTCGCGTCAAGTCTACGAAAGTAGCTAATGGGTAAGCTTCTAGGCTGAGGCACGCTCGGATTGTGAGGTAAATGCCGTTAGCTTCAGCTACGTCCTCCTCAAGAGGGAGGGAGCTTCACGCGGTTTGCCTGTTTGATGAGGGACCAAATCAAGAATGCGGGGACAATCAGGCCAAGGAGGGCTGAAGCCCGCGTCGTTGTAATCGCCGTAGGCGGCACGGCTGAAGCCGCACATTTCGAAGCGAGGAAGCGGCTGTCGCTTCAATCGGCATATTTCACGGCTAGGGTCTCTTGACCCGGCTGGCAACTTCGGGGCCGAGCATGTTGAAGTGCCTCTCATTGTCGGTATAGATGGTCTCCGCCCTGGCTTTGATCGCACACGCGGCCAGGAGCGCATCGTAGATCGTCGCACCCACGATTCCGTTCGCCGACGCCTGTCGAATGGCCGTCAAGTATTCGGCACTATCGAGCGAGACGATTGTGAGGTGATCTTCGATGTCGCTGAGGAAAATGATTGCTTGCTTGGGGCTTGCCCGAAATACCCCAGGCAAGCGCGTCACTCCGGCATAGACCTCAGCGAGGCTGTGAGCGGCACAGCATGCGATTCGTTTATTGGACGGAGCGTAAACCGCCAGACAGCGCTCGTGATCCTCGTGGTCTTCCACAAAAGCTGGAATAAGCACCGAGGTATCAAAGAACCATTTCAACTGGTTTTCTCACTGCGGCGGCGAGAGGAGCGTAGGGAGCCGGCATCGACGCGCCCACGTTCGTTGCGAATTTTGCGGACGGCTTGGTCTACGACTTCCGCGGAAAGCGGTTTCCCGGTTCGCATTACCCAGACGCCCTGTTTTTTCCGCATGGTCGCGGCCCCTCGCACTGGACGCAGGACGATTTGATCCTCCGAGCTCTCCAGTTCCAAGGAGTCTCCCGCGGACAATTGAAGCTCTTCCCGCACAGGCTTGGGCAGAACAAGCCGGCCGGCCCGATCAATGGTCAGGGTGGTTGTCATGGCATTCATTTTACCATAGCAATTGCCATCCGAAATGGTACGAGAAATGGGTGCCGCACTCTTCCCTCTAAATTAAAGAAGGGACAGGCAATTTAAAGCCTGTCCCTTCTTCGAAGCCAGCAGCTGGATGCCTAGTTGATATCGAACTGCTCCTGGTGCAGCGCCGGATCGCTCTTCACGATGATGGTGCGCTTGGTCAGTTCTTCCATCTCGTTCAGCAGGCGTCCGTTGTTGGCTTTCAGCTCCTTGGCCACGTCCGGATGCACCCGCAGCATCACATCTTCGTGTTCCAGGTGCTTGGCAATCTTGCGCATCTCCACGTAAATCTCATTCGCTACCGTGGTCAGCGACTTCACGTAGCCAGTTGATTGGCAGTAAGGACAAGGCGCGCCGATCGTGCGTTCGAGCGATTGCTTCACTCGTTTGCGGGTGATGGCGACCAGGCCGAAATCGTTGAACTGGAGAACCTTTGAGGGCGCGCGGTCGTGCCGAAGTTCCTCTTCCAGAGCCTGCATTACGCGCTGGCGGTTGCGGCGCTCATCCATGTCGATGAAGTCGATGATGATGATGCCGCCCAGATCGCGCAGCCGAATCTGCCGCACAATCTCCTTGATCGCGTCCACGTTGGTCTTGACGATCGTATCTTCGAGGCGAGAGGTCTTGCCCACATATTTGCCGGTGTTGATGTCGATTGCGACCAGCGCCTCTGTCTGGTTGATCACAATGTAGCCACCGCTCTTCAGCCACACCTTCGACTTAAGCGCCTTGTCCATCTCTTCTTTCAGGCCGAATTGCTCGAACAGCGGCGTCTCTTTGGTAAAGAGCTTCACGCGCTTCACCAGCCCCGGCTGAAAACGATTGAAGAAGCGCAGAATACGTTCGTATTCCGGCTCGGTGTCGACCCAGATCACGGAGAAATCAGAAGTGACCTGGTCGCGCAGCACGCGCTCGACTACGTTGAGATCGTGATAGATCAGCGCCGGTGGCTTCGAAGCCTCGGAGCGCGTCTTGATGTCGTTCCACAGGCCCTTGAGAAAGCGAATATCGGCCCGCAGTTCGTCTTC
>DATHOK010000034.1:0-4302 GCA_035484995.1 Verrucomicrobiia bacterium
AACGGAAAGATCCTTAGCGTCGACAACGGTATCGCAGTCGGCGGCGCGCATGCGCTCTCCGCCAACGCCGAAGAATTCTAGTTGGCTTGGCGTGACCTGTGATGCCTGTGTAGGGACAGCCGCCCCGGGCTGTCCAGCGGAGCGAAGGTCCGCGGTCTCTCCCTCGGCACACCGCCGCAGAGCCCTAATAAGCTGTGCGCCGTACATTTCCCCGGAAGCTTCGCCGGCTGAGATCAGGATTCGCAAGAGAGCATTGTAAGGCTAGGGCCCTTAATCATCCCCTCTGGCGGTGACTTCCGGCTCTGTGACGCCGTCGGCATTCGCGGGCGAGAGCTTGCCCTGAGCTTGTCGAAGGGGCTCCCGCTCCGTATTCAGCTCCTGATCTTTGTACTGGAGCTGATACAGCTTGAAGTAGATGCCGCGCTGGGCGAGGAGCTGCTGATGCGTCCCCATTTCGCGGACCTGGCCTTTGTGCATGACGATGATTTTGTCGGCGCGCTGCACGGTCGAGAGCCGGTGGGCGATGATGAGCGACGTGCGTCCTTCGACCATGCGGTTGAGCGCGTCACGCACGCGGAATTCGGTTTCGGTATCGACGCTGGAAGTGGCTTCGTCGAGAATCAGAATTTTCGGCTCGTGAGCCAGGGCGCGGGCAAACGAGATCAGCTGCTTTTGCCCAGTGGAAAGCGTTGACCCGCGCTCGCGAACTTCTTCATCGAAGCCCTTGGGCAGGGCGCGGATGAAGTCGGCCAGGTTCACATCCTCGGCAGCCTTCTCAACGTCTGCGTCCTGGATGCGTTTAGTACCTAGCCGGATATTTCCGCCGATGGTGCCGCTGAACAGGAACGGATCCTGCAGGACTACGCCGAAGCGGCTACGCAGGTCGGCGAGATCCATCTCTTTCACATCGACGCCGTCGATTCTGACCGCGCCTTTCTGGACATCATAAAAGCGCAACAACAGCGAGATCAGCGTAGTCTTGCCTGCTCCAGTGTGGCCGACTATCGCCACGGTTTCTCCCGGTTCGATGGCGAAGGTTACATCGCGCAGGACCCAGTCCGGAGCTTTATCGGTCTCCGCCGTTTCGCCGTAGGCGAACCAGACATGGTCGAACTCTATGCGGCCCGGGCCTTCTGGGCGCTTCGTTACCGCGGGTGAAACCACCTCCACGGGCGTGTCCAGAAGCTTGAAGATGCGTTCGCTGGCGGCCATCGCAGATTGCAGAATGTTGTATTTCTCACTGAAGTCCATGATCGGACGGAAGAAGCGCAACGCGTATTGGATAAAGGCGACCAGAACGCCCAGTTCTGCTACTCCGCGAACGAAGCGGAAGGCTAGCAGCGTCTTCCAATTGAAACTCACGGCGACGCTGGTCACGGAAATGTTCCGCATCACGCCGGCGCCGCCGAACCAGATGACGCAGGCTATCGCGATCGAAGAGAGAACATCGATGGCGGGGTAGTAGAGCGAGTAGGCAAGGATCGCGTCCTTGTACGCTTCCATGTGGCTGCGATTGATTTCCGAGAAGCGAGTGTAGGCTTTGCGCTCGCGATTGAAGAGCTGCAGCACAACCATGCCGCTCACGTGCTCCTGCAGGTAGGAGTTGATGCGGGCGATGGCGACGCGAATCCGGCGATACGAGTCGCGCACCTTGTCGCGAAAAATCTTGGTCGCCCCGACGATAAAAGGCAGCACGGCAAAGGTGATCAGCGCCAGCTTCCAGTTCATGCACAGCATCACGCCGAGGATGCCGGCGAGCACAAAGATATCTTCGAAGATGGAGACCACGCCGGAAGTGAACATTTCATTCAAGGCGTCGACATCGGTGGTGACGCGCGTGACCAGGCGGCCAACGGGGTTCTTATCGAAGAAGGCTACGTGCAGGCGTTGCAGATGGCGGAAGATCTGGCGGCGAAGGTCGAACATCACCTTCTGGCCAGTCCACTGCATGAAATAGGTTTGCAGGAATTCGAGCAGGAAACTGAAAACGAGCAGTCCGACGTAAGTGGCAGCGAGCTGCCCGATGCCGGTGATGGCGTTCTGGCTAAGCCAACTCCAAATGCCCGAAGACGTCGCGGTGGCCGCTTCTCGGGGCGCGAGGTAACGATCAATCGCCACCTTGGTGAGATAGGGGCCGAGCACGTCGGCGAAAGCCTTCAGAATGATCGAGACCAGCGCGATCGCCACCTGCCAACGGTAGGGACGCAGATACTTCAACAGCCGCGCCATCAGGCGGCTGTCGTAGGCTTTGCCTAATACTTCTTCTTCCTGAGACATCGTTTTCTTTGCGATCGCGCAGGGAAGTGGCCCGCGCCGCCTTGTTAACAGGGTAACGCAATATCGATGGCCGAGTCAGGCTGGAGGATGGAAAAGGTTTGTGGCCGAATACTCCGATCGCAGATGGGATAATGATTGTGCATGCCGCTCGGCATCTACATTTCCGTTCCTTTTTGCCGCACCAAGTGCAGTTACTGCAATTTCGCCTCCGACGTGTTTTCACGGGCAGTCTTCGAGCGCTACGTGGATCGCGTCTGTGCCGACATTGGGAATGCGCCGCAAGTCGCGGCAGAGATGGGCGGGCAGATCGAGCGCGAGGTGGATTCCATCTATCTGGGCGGAGGAACGCCAACAGTGCTCGAAGCCGGGCAACTGGAGCGGATCTTCCGCGCCGTGCGGTCTCAGTTCGAGGTGCAGCCTGATGCCGAGGTCACAGTTGAGTGCGCTCCAGGGACGTTGTCGCCGGCCATAGTTGAGAGCCTGCAGCGTTGCGGTGTGAACCGCGTGAGCCTGGGAGTGCAATCATTTGTGGATCGGGAGGCTGCGGCGGTTGGTCGTCTGCACACGCGCGCTGCCGTGCTCGACGACGTTGCCCGGCTGCGAGCCGCGGGAATTACGAACATCAATATCGATCTGATCGCCGGTTTGCCGCACCAGAGCGCCAAGAGTTGGGAATTCTCTTTGGCGGAAACAATCGCCACCGGGGTTGGCCACGTGAGTGTCTACATGCTCGAAGTGGACGAGGATTCCCGCCTCGGACGTGAGCTTTTGGCCGGCGGTACGCGCTATCACGCTCACTTTGTGCCGGATGAAGAAGCCGTGGCGGATTTTTACCTGGAGGCTTGCGCGCAGCTAACATCGGCGGGGATTGCACAGTATGAAATCTCCAACTTCGCGCGCGAGGGTCTCGAGTCACGCCACAATTTGAAATATTGGACGCGCCAGCCTTACTTCGGCTTCGGAGTGGACGCGCATTCCATGCTGGCGGCAGCTCGGGAAGGGCACGGCTTTAGTCGTGCCGATGGAGAGAGCAAAATAGAACGGGGCTTTAGCTCCGGCGACATTGAGGCGGTGCGCTTCGCTTCGGCCGATTCCCTGGAAAAGTACACAGGAGGGGTAGCTTTGCAACGAACCCCCGTTTCACGCCGTGAAGCAATAGAAGAGTGTTTTTTTCTGGGGTTGCGTTTGACCCAGGGCATTCGACTTCAAGAACTGGCAGCGAAATTCGGCGAGGATGCTCTTCAGAACGCCCGCCCTTCAATTACAGAACTGGTCGAAGACGGACTCATGGAATACCGCAGCGACCGCGTCTGCCTGACCTCACGGGGGCGGTTGCTGTCGAACGAGGTGTTCGAGAGATTCGTTCTGGTCGACGAGACGTTCGATGATCCTCACGCTAGCGTGGTGAAAACTTGATGGAGCGAATTATTCGCAAACCATCCGGTCGGTTGGGCTGAAGGCCTTCCTGCTAACAATCGCCAATGATTACGCTGCTTGCCGCACTTTCTCCTTGCCCTGCCCGAGGTAACTTTTCCCGCTTCTGCCGCTATGTTCTAATCAAAAAATCTGGCAGCCGGAGGAGTCTTGGATTTTCAACTGAGCGACGAGCAGCAGCAGCTAAAGAAAACCGTCCGCGATTTCGCTGAGCGCGAAATCCTGCCCAACGTCATGAAGTGGGACGAGGCCTGCGAGTTTCCGCTGACTACGGTCAAGGAACTCGGCAAGCTCGGATTGTTGGGAACAGTTTTCCCCACCGAATACGCGGGCGCCGGCATGGGCTACGTCGAATACGTGATCGCCATCGAAGAGTTGTCGCGGGTGGATGGCTCGGTGGGCATCATTGTCGCGGCGCATACTTCGCTCTGCTCCAATCACATTTTTCTCGCAGGCAGCGAGGCCCAGAACAAGAAGTACCTCAGCAAACTGGCTACGGGCGAATGCATCGGCGCCTGGGGATTGACCGAGCCTTCTTCAGGATCAGATGCGGGCAGCGCGCGCATGACCGCGCAGCGCAAAGGGCGTGAA